>DASVBM010000385.1:0-6750 GCA_036375835.1 Chitinophagaceae bacterium
CAGCCGATGAGAATGTACGGATGTTGTTATAGTTCACACTGCCGTCCGGTTCTACCAGGAACAGCGTGTTGGGAATATCGTCCACCGCAAAGCGCAGCATCGAAATACCCAGTGTTCGTTTAATATTTTTTGAAGGAATGATGACCGAGGCGAAGTCGTATTTGCCGATGCCACTAAAGTATTCAGCGTGCATGAATGATACCGCGGGTTGGTCCCTGATCACCACCAGTCCCGCCGGGTTCCAGTACCCCGAACTGGCGTCATTCGATGAGGCGACCTGTGCGCCACCCATAGCAAGTCCGCGCGCGCCGGCGCCTATATTCAGAAATTCATTTGAATATTTCCTGAACTGCGCCGATGCCACCATAGACAGCACCAGCAGCAATCCGCTGAAGAAGCCCCTTTTCATCATAAAGCATCATTAAATTATAGCCAGGCTATAAGCTGCTAAAATAACCAAATACAAGGCACGAACAGGTGACGTATCGTTGCCTAACGCGTTAATTTTTAATAATAAATAGCAGCGTGTAGAGTTGTTGCAGAATGATAAAATTAAGCGTTCCGAAGCGGATTCAGAATATCAGCTTGTCATTTCCAGTTCCCCGCCTTGCTGTCTGGTTCCACTTGCTGGCTGGGCTACACGTATCCATAAGGCATCATGCGCCTTATCCATACTGCATTTCGGAAATATATCACCGGGTTGAACATTGATTACATGATCCGGATGACCAAAGCATTTATAAACACCTCCATTTTTACAGGCCTGACCTGTCTCTGCATACATGAGCGCAAAATAAACCAGTCTTACTTATTAAAAAAGTATTAAACCCCGGAAAAAACATTAAAATTTTTAACCGCCGCCCGGACAACGGCAGTAAAGCGCCGGTCGCTCGCCTTGCTGCAGCCACCAGATAAGCCTCCCCTTCTCTTCTAACCTCTGCTGATTCAATTACATTTGCGGAAATTTCAGGAAGAATGAATCTGATAGAGGAGCTAAGATGGCGCGGTATGATCCAGGATATTATGCCCGGTACGGAGGAACTGCTGCAAAAAGAGATGGTTCACGGTTATATCGGGTTTGACCCCACAGCCGATAGTTTACACATCGGCAGCCTGGTACCGATCATGTTGCTTGTTCACCTCCAGCGTGCCGGCCACAAACCCTATGCATTGGTTGGTGGTGCCACGGGAATGGTGGGTGACCCCAGCTTTAAGGCCGAAGAAAGAAAGATGCTCAGCGAGGAAACACTGAAAATAAACCAGGCTGGTATCAAAAAACAACTCGAAAGGTTCCTCGATTTTGATAAACGCAAGCCGAACTACGCGGAGATGGTGAACAACTTCGACTGGTTTAAAGACATCAGCTTCCTCGATTTCATTCGCGACGTGGGCAAACACATCAGCGTGAATTATATGATGAGCAAGGACAGCGTGAAGAAAAGACTGGAGGGAGAAAGCGGCATCAGTTTCACCGAATTCACCTATCAGCTGATCCAGGGATACGACTTTTACTGGCTGTACCGGAACCGGAACTGCAAACTGCAGATGGGTGGCAGCGACCAGTGGGGAAATATCGTTACCGGCACCGAACTGATCCGTCGTAAAGCACAGGGCGAAGCATTTGCATTCACCTGCCCGCTGATCACAAAAGCCGACGGTGGCAAGTTCGGGAAAACAGAACAGGGCAATGTATGGCTCGATCCGGCCAGGACCAGTCCCTACCAGTTCTACCAGTTCTGGCTGAACGCCAGCGACGAGGACGCGAAGAGATGGATCAGGATATTTACCTTGCTGTCCCGGGATGAGATCAACCGTTTGCAGGAGGAACATGAAGCCGCACCCCACCAGCGGATCCTGCAGAAGAAACTCGCTGAAGAGATCACCAGTTTTGTCCATAGCCGCGAAGATTTTGAGTTCGCCGTACAGGCTTCTGAGATACTGTTTGGTAATGCCACCACGGCGGCACTGCAGCAACTCAACGAATCGCAGTTGCTGCAGGTGATGGAAGGAGTTCCGGCCGTAGGGATCAACCGCGCTGCCATTGAAAACGGCTACGACCTGCTGGCTTTCCTCACCGATACACAGATCTTCCCCAGTAAAGGCGAAGCGCGTAAAATGTGGCAGGGAGGTGGTATCAGCATCAACAAAAACAAAATAACCCCGGAGAAATCAACCATTGACACCGGCGACCTGCTCCAGGACCGCTACATCCTCGTGCAAAAAGGAAAGAAGAATTATTATTTTATAAGGGTGGTGTGATATTGGTGTACAACCTTTGATATGATCTGTGGCGGATGGCAAACAAAAAACTCTACCTGATCAGCGGGCTGGGCGCAGACCAGACGGTATTCAACCGGCTGCACCTTGCAGACTTCGAAGTAGTATTCCTCGACTGGATCGAGCCATTGAAAAATGAAACCCTCGGGAGCTACGCACTCAGGCTCGCCGAAAAAATAAAAGAACCCGATGCCAGCATACTCGGGCTTTCGATGGGCGGCATGATTGCTTCGGAGATCGTGAGAATGAATCCCGGTATGCGGGCGGTGATCATATCCAGCAACCGCACCCGCCATGAATTCCCGCCTTTTCTTCGTTTTCTTGCCCGGTATTTCCCGCTTTATGAACTGAGCACAAAATTCACCATGCGGATGGTCTTCCCTGTCAGTTCCTGGATACTCGGGGCAGAATCACCGGAAGACAGGAAACATCTCCGTGGTGTGATAGATCGCACCAACCTCAGTTTCGTGAAATGGTGTATCCGCAGTATTGTTCGCTGGAACCTTGAAACGCCGCAGCCACGGATCATTCATATCCATGGAACCAATGATCGCCTGCTGCCTTACCGGCTCGTCAATCCGGACTACACCATCGAAGGCGGCGGCCACCTCATGATCCGGAACCGGGCGGAAGAACTCTCCGCTCTGATCCGGCAACTCCTCATGGGCTAAATAATATCCTTTTCTTCATTTGAACTGCTGCTGGCGCGCGGCTGTTCTTTTCCGCCGCCACCTGCCTCCTGCCGCGTCCCCTGCTCCTGTCGCTGAAAATTCCGGTTTGTCTTATTGTATAATGGTTCCGGTTTGTTTTGCCCGGATCTTAAAGCATTCTCTGATGCTTTATTATACTTCGGCTCGTAATTATCTTTCCGCATACGTCTTTTTAATACAGGCACAAGACCCACGCCACCAGCGGATCTGAAGCGGCTGTATATACTCAACTTCGTACTATATGGAACAAATCAGCCTGCGGAGAAATATTAAGAGTTTTTATTATGTATCTTCAGCACGAATTACCCCGCATGGATCCACATTATCTACAGATCAAAGAACTTTCGGAAATACATATAGATCTCTGTAACCTTTTTATCCAGGCCCTGAACGATGGCCGTCCCGCCGAGGAACTAAGCCTGCTCAAAACCCGCATACGGCGCGTACTCGAACAAATAGAACAGCTTGAACAAGCCCGGGGGCAGGGACTGCATGACAAAGACAACCTTCCCGCCTGACTTCTCCGGAAATAAGCTAGTGAAATGATTAGCAATTTCTTTCTTCCGCAAAACAGATATTCGTCAGTTTTTTAGAGAAACCGAACCGCTATTTTCATGTATTGAAATCACCTGGTGACTGCAAGTGCAACCAGGTGCTGCTCCAATCGAACTAATCTTCCCGCCGGTGCTTCCGGTCATCCTGCATTCCGCTTTCTGAGCTAAAACACCTGTATGGAAAAAGTAATGATCCGGTTACGTATGGGCGCTCACGACGCGCATTATGGCGGCAACCTGGTGGATGGCGCCAGAATGCTGCAGTTATTCGGCGACGTGGCTACCGAACTGCTGATCCGCAACGATGGCGACGAAGGACTGTTCAAGGCTTATGACATGGTAGAGTTCCTTGCCCCGGTATACGCAGGCGACTACATTGAGGCTACCGGCGAGATCACACACGTGGGGAATACCTCCCGGAGAATGAGTTTTACCGCGCGCAAGGTCATTGCCCCGAGGCCCGATATCTCTGAGTCCGCCGCAGACTTCCTTACAGAACCTGTAATCGTGTGCAAAGCAACCGGCACCTGCGTAGTACCGGCAAAGTCACAAAGAAAAACCTGAGTTATGGAAAAACTGATCATCACCGCGGCAATCTGCGGTGCCGAAGTAACGAAACAGCACAACCCTGCTGTTCCTTATACGGTGGAGGAGTATGTACGGGAGGCAAAACTCGCCAGTGACGCCGGCGCTTCAATCATCCACCTGCACGTCCGCACGGATGATGGCACTCCTACCCAGGACAAAGAACGGTTTCGTGAAGTAATGAACGCGATCAACGCCGCCATTCCCGATGTGATCATCCAGCCCTCCACGGGTGGTGCAGTAGGAATGAGCAATGAAGAACGGCTCCAGCCCACTGAACTGCAACCCGAGATGGCCACGCTCGATTGCGGCACACTCAATTTCGGCGGCGACGAAGTATTCATGAATACCGAAAACACGATCAAGGAATTCGGAACGCGCATGATTTCACTGGGGATAAAGCCTGAACTCGAAGTGTTTGATAAAAGCATGATTGAAATGGCATTGCGCCTGGCACAGAAAGGATACATCGAAAAACCCATGCACTTCAACCTGGTAATGGGTGTGAATGGCGGCATCGGCGGAGAACTGCGCGATTTTGTTTTCATGCGGGGAAGCCTTCCTGCAGACGCCACATACTCCGTTGCAGGCATTGGCAGGTTCGAATTTCCACTGGCAGCCGCTGCCATTATTGATGGCGGACATGTGCGGGTTGGGCTTGAAGACAATGTCTTCCTGGCTAAAGGAGTGCTGGCCCGTTCGAACGGTGAACTGGTCGCCAAGGTAGTGAGACTGGCAACTGAAATGGGCCGTGGCATCGCAACGCCTGCCGAAGCCAGACGCATACTCAGCATCAAACCTGTGGAGATAACAGCATTTTAGAATCAATAAAAAGATATGAAGCAAGGAAACAAGTACGGATTACACCGGGTGATAGAACCCGCAGGTGTATTGCCCCAGCCAGCTAACCGGATCGACAACAACATGGATGAGATCTTTGATAACGAGATCCTGATCGATGTAAAAACGCTGAATGTCGACTCCGCCAGCTTTACCCAGATCAAGGAACAGGCCGGCGGCGACGAGAACGAAATAGCGCGGATCATGCTCGACATCGTGGCAAAGCAGGGCAAACACCGCAATCCTGTCACAGGTTCCGGGGGCATGTTACTGGGCGTTGTTGAAAAAATCGGACCCGCACTGAACGGAAGGACTGGCCTGAAACCCGGCGACAAGATCGCCACGCTGGTGTCTCTTTCGCTGACACCCCTCCGGATAGACCGGATCAAAGCGATCAGGAAGGAGGTTGACCAGGTGGATATTGAAGGTAAAGCCATCCTTTTTGAATCAGGTATCTATGCCCGTATACCTGATGATATGCCGGAAAAGCTGGCACTCTCCGCTTTGGATGTTGCCGGCGCCCCTGCTCAGACAGCTAAACTGGTGAAGCCAGGTGATACTGTTTTCATCATAGGTGCCGGTGGAAAATCGGGCATGCTTTGCTGCTATGAAGCAAAAAAACGCGCAGGCGTAACAGGAATGGTTATCGGTCTCACGCATTCCGAAAAAAGCACAAAGCGGCTGCAGGAGCTTGGCTTCTGCGATCACATTTTTTCGGCCAATGCCACCAATCCCGTTCCCGTGCTGGAAAAGATCAGGGAACTGACCAACGGTGAACTGGCAGACATCACGATTAATAATGTTAACATTCCCGATACCGAAATGACCAGCATCCTCTGTACGAAGGATACCGGCCTGGTGTATTTCTTTTCGATGGCCACCAGCTTCACCAAAGCCGCGCTGGGTGCTGAAGGCGTCGGAAGCGACGTGACGATGATAATCGGCAATGGTTACACGAAAGGACATGCCGCTATCACGCTGCAGATACTGCGCGAGAGTGAATCGTTACGGAAAGTGTTTACCGAATTGTATGCTTAACCGAACCGCAGGAAAATGATAACAGAAACCGAAAAAACAGCAACAGGGCGATATCATTTCTTTCCCGCCGCAACAGACGAAGAATGGAACGACTGGAAATGGCAGGTGCGGAACAGAATTGAAACCCTCGATGAATTAAAAAAATACCTGCCGCTCACCGCCGCGGAAGAAGAAGGCGTACGCCAGTCGCTGGGCAGCCTGCGAATGGCTATCACTCCTTACTATTTGTCGCTGATCGACCCCGATAATCCCGGCTGCCCCATAAGAAAACAGGCGGTACCCACAGCCTTTGAAACCCATATTTCGCCGGCAGACCTGGCGGACCCGCTACATGAAGATGAAGACGCGCCCGTACCCGGCCTCACCCATCGTTACCCTGACCGCGTTTTGTTCCTCATAACAGACATGTGTTCGATGTACTGCCGGCATTGTACACGCCGGCGCTTCGCCGGACAAACAGATGACGAATCCCCCTCGGAACGCATCCGGAAGGGTATCGACTACATCGCCCGCACACCTGCCATACGCGACGTACTGCTTTCGGGAGGTGACGCACTTATGGTGAGTGACCGCAAGCTGGAGCAGATCATCCGGAAACTACGGGAGATACCGCATGTCGAGATCATCAGGATCGGGACCCGCACACCTGTGGTCTGTCCGCAACGGATCACCACGGAACTGGTAAACATGCTGAAACAATTTCACCCCATCTGGGTGAACACCCATTTCAACCATCCCACCGAGAT
>DASVBM010000492.1:0-2470 GCA_036375835.1 Chitinophagaceae bacterium
GCGACAAGATCGTTACGATTGCAGGCATTCACGGAACGATCAATAAGATCAATGAAGACGGTACCCTTCAGCTGGAGATCAGCCCGGGCAGCTACCTGAAAATTGAAAGGTCTGCGATCAGCATGGAATGGACCGCCGCGATCAACAAGCCTGCTACTGCCAAGGCTTAATACCAACCTCTTTTTTTTAAATCCCGGCTCCCGAGGCCGGGATTTTTTTTGTCTCCGTCCCCACGGGGTCTCTCAATATCGTCCCCACGGGGTCTCTCAATCAATACCCTTTCGGAATCCAAAAGCCATTACAGAGGACCCCGTGGTAACAATCAACACCTTTGTCCCCACGGGGTCTCTCAATCAATACCCTTTCGGAATCCAGAAACCATTACAGAGGACCCCGTGGAAACAATCACCACCCTGTGCGCACCCCCATCCTTTGTTAAGTTTACCTGGCCGGGTTTGTTTGTGAACACCGCGTCCCTGGTTCTATTCATTTACTTACTTTTATTCATGCTTAAAGTAGGGCTGACCGGCGGAATCGGCAGCGGTAAATCCGTTGTTGCAGAAGTATTCGGCGTGCTCGGCATACCGGTATTCGATGCCGACAGCGCTGCAAGGGAGCTGATGGAGCATGACACGGAGCTCATTTCAGCTATCATCCGCGAGTTTGGTGAAGCCACCTACCAGGATGGAAAACTGAACCGGAAATATCTTGCCGCGCAGGTGTTTGGTAATGAATACAAGCTGGCGCGACTGAACGCGCTGGTACACCCGGCTGCGATCCGGGCGGCGCTCGACTGGGCCGATAAACAGCAGGCCCCTTATGTTATTAAAGAGGCCGCGCTGATGTTCGAGGCAGGATCCGCATCCAGCCTTGAATATGTGATCGGCGTTTACGCACCGAAAAACCTCAGGATTCAGCGCGTGATGGACCGCAGCAGTATGACCCGCGCGGAAGTGCTGGAACGCATGCAGAACCAGGTCGACGATAATATCAAGATGCGGCTCTGCGACTTCGTGATCGTGAACGATGAACAGCAGATGATCCTGCCGCAGGTCCTGAAAATTCATGAGCAACTACTCAAAATCTCAAATGAATATAACACCAGCAAACATCAGCATCCTGCAGAAGTTTGAATCGATTCATGAATACTGGAGTCCCGCTGTCGTGGGAGAGCTGAACGGACAGGCGGTAAAACTCGTGAAAATAAAAGGTGAGTTTACCTGGCATCACCACGAAACCGAAGACGAACTCTTTTACGTAGTCAGGGGAAGTTTTGAAATGCAGTTCCGCGAAAAGAACGTCCTGCTGCGCGAAGGCGAATGCATCATTGTTCCCGCGGGTGTGGAGCACAGGCCGGTCGCTTCCGAGGAAGCCTGGGTGATGTTGTTTGAACCCGCCTCAACCCTCAACACCGGTAATACCCGGAATGAATTCACCAAAGAAGAACTACCACGCATATGATCGCCGCTACACCGGAACCCCCGTATTATGCAGTTATTTTTACCAGCCTCCGCACCGGATTAGAGGATGGGTATGCAGCAATGGCTGAACAGATGGCAGAACTCGCCAGCCGGCAACCCGGCTACCTTGGCCATGAATCGGCGAGGGATGGCCTCGGTATTACAGTTTCATACTGGGAAAGCCTCGAAGCGATCCGCAATTGGAAAGCAGTGGCCGAACATCGTGAGGCACAGAAACGCGGCAAGGCGGACTGGTACCGGGCATATAAGACCCGGATCTGCCTGGTGGAACGTGATTACAGTTTTGAAAAGCCTTCCTGATGCGAAAACTATTCGTAGCGATCCTGCTACTCTTGCTGCTGGCAGCCGGGTCATTCATGATTGTAAGGCTCGTGGTCTCAAAGGGCGCCCCGGCATTTATGCCTGTTAAATGGCAGCTGGTACCGCTGGGTGAAAAGCCCGCAGTCGTTTATCATTACCTCGGCGCCCCCTTGTCCCGGAACGGAAGGACCAGTCATTGGGAAGCAAGGCTGCACAGGCGAAAAAAATATACGCTGGACGTCCGGTTCAACGACAGTGTGGCGGTGTATTACCGTGTGCGGTATATGGCAAGGTTCGCGGGGATAGGATTCGAACAAACCGTGGCTGCCGACAGCATTCCCTAACCGTTATTCCCCCTTCACAATACGGTAGCACCAGCGTTTCAGCTTGCCTTCAAAGTCGAAAGGCGTGGTGGCCCTGGTAATATCCTGGATCGTTGGGGCGGCTATTTTTTCCTTTTCCATCACAAACCTGCTGAAGTTGGTGCTGAAGAATATCACCCCACCGGCGGAGGTCGCCCGCAGCGCATCATTCAGCAGTTCGGGATGATCGCGCTGGATGTCGAGAAAGTCTTTCATCCGTTTGCTGTTACTGAACGTCGGCGGGTCCATGATCACGAGGTCGAAGCTGCCTGCCTTCAACGTTTTCAGGTATTGTTTTACGTCGGCGTGCTCAAACAGATAGCGGTC
>DASVBM010000397.1:0-4794 GCA_036375835.1 Chitinophagaceae bacterium
CCGGTCGGTGATGGCAATGGCATCATAACCGAAGACGGCGGCCTGCTCCACCATTTCATGGGGGTGTGATGCCCCGCGGAGAAAAGAGAAGTTGGTGGTTACCTGGAGTTCATAATATCGCATCCCGTATCATTATTGCAGCGCCGCCTTCATAGCTGCGGCCTGCGGGTTATTTTATTTTTTTTATCGCGGTTCCGGCATCTATGGAAAATAGCCGTGGATAAACCAGCGATATGTTTTTTCCGCATCGTAGTGCCCGGAACGAAAGAGCCAGTACCTGCATCCCTGTTCATCTTCCACCGCGTAATAATCACGGTGCTGCCCTTCCTGTATCCACCACTCCTGTTCAATGCGTTCCGGCCCGTCGGCGCGCACCACCCGGTGCAGTTTTCCCCGGTGGCGGAAAAGCATCGGCGGGTAATCCGGTATCGGCGCGGTTACATCAATCGGTTCCGGCAGCGGTAATACCTGCAACGGCCTGGGACGGTCTAACCTCCATTCCGTTACCGGCTCCTCCTGCAGCGTGCTTACTTTTCTTACCGCGCGCTCGGGCCAGTAATGTTCATCGGGCAGGTAACGATGAATAGAGGCCTTGCCTGTTTTTCCGGCGATACGATCCACCAGCTCTGCGATCCGCTGGTCTTTCACCGTTGCCGATCCTTTCCAGAAAGGCTCCTGCGCGGCAACATAGTCTTCTGTTTTCGGCGCTTCGAGCACAAAGAGTTCAATGCCCGGCCCGGGTGCGAGCGCCGATAGTTTCAGGCTGAATAACCGGAAGAGGTGCGACTGGTTTGCAGAAGCGCTGCTGGTGCCGATCGATGTTTCCACCATTTTACCGTCGATGCGGTAACAACGGAACACGGCAGCGCGCAATCCTTTTCCTTCATTGGATAACCGGGTGCAGAGGCTGGCGAGCAATCGCTGCAATGCAATTTCGATTCCTTCGATGCGGCTCACCGGTTCCAGGCAGGGCAGCCGCTCCTGGTATGGCTCAGCCGGAATTACAGGATCCATGAATTCCTGTTCAGTACCGGCGGCCTGGTTGATCCGTTGAATGATCAGCGGGCCAAAGCGGCGCCGCAGTGCTTTGCGCTGCATTGGCAGGAGGTCGGCAATTTGCTGAAGTCCCAGTTTATGCAGGCGTTCCGCCGTTGCAGTATCGATTCTCAGCGCGGCAGGAGGAAGGGGTTTGATTGCTTCGATATGTGTTCCGCTGCGAATGATGGCCTGGTTTCCGAAGCGCGCCATCGCCCAGGCCGCACCGATCGTATCTGCCATTGCCATCTTTGCCTGGAACCCTTTCTGGCTGAAACGCTGCAGCATCCCGCGCAGGTAGGCTTCTTCACCACCCCAGAGATGTGCGCACCCACTGGCATCGAGGATAATGCCATCGGGCAGATCCACTGCCGCGGCCGGCGTAAAGCGGATACACCATTCGGCCATCCGGTGCAGTAATTTCTCATTCACGCCGGGTTGGTCATCGAAAGCCCGGAGTGAAGGGAGGAAAGCCCTTGCATCGGCCAGTGCCATGCCGGGATAAACGCCTTTCGACCGTGCGATCGCATTAGCGGCGGTGACCAGCATCCTGCCGTGTGAAGCGGCGCGTAATACAAATGCCGTATGGTGCAGGGCCGGGTCACGCAAGGCATACCGGTCGGTGGAGAGATAAGGAAACCATATCGAGATAAACCGTTTTGTCATTTCATCCAATCTTTCTCAGTGGCAGGGGTGCCAGCTTCGCGGGCTGCTGAACGAAACGGAACCTGCCCCGGTTCCATTCGATGGGCCAGCTGCCGGGTTTGCCATTACGTACTTTCAATAGCTCAACATTCCACCGCGGGAAACCAAGCCCGGGCAAACTGGTACTGCTGCCGGCCAGTGGCGTGACCTGCCATCGTGTTACTGCCGTGGTAGCAAGATTTTTCGGTTTATGCCGTACGATGAAGCCAGTGACATCGCTGTGTTCTACTGCCAGCTGAAACCGGCGGCTCTCGGTAAAACTGAATTCGCGTATTTCCGCCACCACAGCGCTGAGCCCGCCGCATTTCAGCGCTTCTTCCATTGCCCAGCGTGCATGCTGTTCTTTTGCGATCTCTGCGAAAAGGATGCGGTGGGGTTCTATACCGAAAAACTTCAGTGCGGGCGGGTAAATGCCCGGCGCCGGACTGATCCATAATGCCGGACCGTTTTTCATGAGCGCGGAAACAATACCTGCGATGAAACCGCAGGTAGCTGCAGCGGCTTCCATACCGCCGCAACAGAACTCATGGATTGCGGCAACGGGAAAACAGCCATTGGGGAAAGCGGCGCCCAGTAAACCCAGCGGACCCTGGCCGGCCTGTTCAACAGGCGCGGGTTTAAAGCCCTGCAACAGGAGAATATCCTGCTGCAACCGCGCAATCATATCGGCTTTACCTGCTAACATCCATCCATTTTTCCTATTGCAAATTACTAATAATATTAGCAATGCAATGCCAATTATTTTGGCATTGAAGCACAGGCTGATATGCGGCATAAAAAACAATATGTGCAGTCTGGCAGTGTAACCTGGGTAACATAGCAACAACCGTCAGCGGCTGAACTTTACATGGCTGATTTTAATCATAGCAGAAATCTCCTGTAAGCATTAATATCACAACGAGGCGGCCTGCCTGGCAAAAAAATGCCCCATGAAATCTTTTTCACTTCGGCTGCTGTTGACGTTCTCCCTGCTCGTTTACCTGGTAGCAGTGCAGGCATCGCCTGCCGATACCGATGATACGCTTCAAATGGCACGTGAACTGGCCTGGAAAAAACAGTTCACAGCGGCAGCACGTTTGCTGGATGTATATAACCGCCACCACCATCAACCCGAAGCCCTGCTACTGCATGCACAGGTATTATACTGGAACGAAGAAACCGGAGGAGCGGAAGAGATTTACCAGCGGGCGATACAGCTATTCCCGGCCTGGTATCCTTTACAATCAGAATATGCATCTATGCTGTTCGAACTGGGACGATACCGCGAAGCAAAAACGATGTTGCAGAGAGTGGTGGACAAGGATCAAATGAATACAAAAGCAAGGTTTCAGCTGGCACAGCTTAATTACTGGCAAAACAACACGAATGTTGCGCGGCGTTTGCTGAATACGATCCTGGAAACCGATCCGGGATACCAGGGAGCGGCTTCCCTGCTTCGCCAGATCGAACAGTACAATCTTCCTGCATTATCCGCGGCATTCGATTATCAGTCGGACGATCAGCCCTTAAAGGCAGGCAGGACCGCATTGGTGTATACCGCGGCCGTCTCATCGCTATGGTCACCTTTACTCAGCCTAAGTTATTCCGGGGTGGATGTGAATGCTCGAACCGGGAAGTTTTACGGTGTTGAAGCGGGTAATGTATTCACATTGAACTATGGCAAGACGAGGTTGAAATTGCAGGCCGGCGTATGCGGACCGCGTGATACGGCTGTGTTTGTAACCGGAGGGATGGAATTGAAACAACGGGTCAGTCAAATCTTTTCCGCTGATGCATTCCTGCGGCAGGAGGTATACCAGCATACCGCGGCATCCATCGTGCATCCCTTCGTTTACCAGCTTGCCGGCGTTGCAGTCAACTTTAACCGCGGTGATAAATGGCTGGGCCGGGCAGGTTATGAAACGCGTTTCTTTAAGGACGATGATCAGCTTCAGTCGGCTTATGCATGGATGCTCGCGCCTGTGTTGTCCGGCGATGAACTCATGCTGCAGGCCGGTTATGCCTTTTATTTTGCGGACAGCCGCAGCAATCGATTTATTCCCAAGACCGCCGTGACGCCTGCAAACATCGACCATGAGGTGGCCGGCCATTACGATCCTTATTTCACCCCGCAAAACCAATCGGTGCACATGGCAATGATTTCTGCCCGGGTACACGCGGGTGCGGCGCTGCAGTTCTTTCTGAAAGCTTCCTATGGTTTTTCAGCCGCGGTGGATAACACTGCGCTCATCGTGCAGCAACCCGTTAACGGAGAGGCTTCAGTAACGGCCTATTATTACCGCCACCGGTATCATCCGGTAGAAGCGGAAACGGGTTTCAGCTGGAGGCCTGCCGGTCGTTTTTCCATCCTTGCGGATTACAGCTATCACTCACTTTTCTTTTACAAAAGGCATGAGGCTTCGCTTCAGCTGATCTACCGGTTGAATCATGGCAGAAGAGACTAGTATAACATACTGGCGTTACCGACGCGTAAACGCACCCGGCCCGGTACATCGCATTGTACTGGCCGGGCTTGTTATTGCCGGTGCCTGCGCCATCGTTTACTTTTTCGACTGGTGGTTTCGCGCCGAACACGTGGCTTCACTTCCATTGTTCCTGTTGCTGAGCCTCGTTTTCTGGTGGGGGATTATCCGTTCGGTGATTCTCTGGACCGCTTACCTGCGCATGAAAGTTCCTGATGTGCGCCGCGTGAAGGATCCCGGGCTGAGTGTTGCGATATTCACTACCAGTTCACCCGGTGAGCCCTTATCCATGTTTGAAAAGACGCTGGCTGCCTCGGCTGCCATCCGCTATCCACATACAACTTATTTGCTTGATGACACCGGCGATCCCCGTTTCAGGGAAATGGCCGAATCGCATGGCGCGGTGTGGATGGAACTGGTGGGTTACCCGGGTGCGAAGGCGGGGAAGATCAACGAGGCACTGAAACGAACCAGCGAAGATTTCATTCTGGTGCTTGACCCTGATCACATACCGTTCCCGAATTTCTTAGATGAAGTGCTCGGGTATTTCGGTGATGAGAAAATTGCTTTTGTTCAGGTAAGCCAGGCATAC
>DASVBM010000508.1:0-12475 GCA_036375835.1 Chitinophagaceae bacterium
GATTACCACCGCTGGTCAGGGCAGGCAACAACTATCACCGATCAGATGGAATATCATTTCAGGGAAATTGAAAGAAAGTGGCAACAGCGCTGGAAGGAAACAGGCGCGTATAAGGTTTCAAACAACAGCGACAAACCCAAATTTTATGTACTGGATATGTTTCCCTACCCCAGTGGGGCGGGTTTGCACGTAGGCCATCCGCTTGGGTATATTGCTTCCGACATTTTCGCACGTTTCAAAAGGCTGAAAGGATTTAATGTGCTGCACCCGATGGGCTATGATGCATTCGGCTTGCCGGCCGAACAATACGCCATCGAACACGGTGTGCATCCCGCCATATCCACCGAGCAGAATATTGCCAACTTCCGCCGGCAACTGGATAATATCGGCTTCTGCTTTGACTGGAGCCGGGAAGTGCGAACCAGCGACCCCGGCTATTATAAATGGACCCAATGGATATTCCTGCAGTTGTTCGGCAGCTGGTATAACCGGAAACTGAACAAGGCCGTGAAGATTGAATCCCTTCTGCAGATTTTCGGGACCGAGGGTAATATCAACCATTCCTGTCCCGGCGACCCATCCATCGTCTTCAGCGCCGGTGAATGGAGAAATTTTTCCGAAAAAGAGCAACAGGACATACTGATGCATTACCGGATCGCCTATTGTGGTTACGGTGAAGTGAACTGGTGCGAGGCGCTGGGCACAGTACTGGCGAACGATGAGGTGGTAAACGGTGTAAGCGAACGGGGCGGTTACCCGGTAGTAAAGAAAAAGCTGCGGCAATGGTACCTCCGCATCACCGAATATGCGGATAGATTACTGGAAGGACTGCAGCGGGTTGAGTTCAGTGAGGCAATGAAGGAGATGCAGAGCAACTGGATCGGAAAGAGCACGGGGGCTGAGATTGAATTCCAGGTTAAGACTCCAGGCGGCACATTCCGGCCGCTGCGGGTTTACACTACCAGGCCCGACACCATCTTCGGCGTCGATTTCATGGTGCTGGCTCCGGAACATGAACTGGTCAGCGAAGTGACGACTGCGGCCCGGCGCGATGCCGTTGAGGCGTATATCGCTTATGTGAACAGCCGCAGCGAAAGGGAAAGAATGGCCGAGAAAAAAATCAGTGGTGTTTTTACCGGTGCCTATGCATTGAATCCACTCAACAACCGGGAAATTCCAATCTGGATCGCCGAATATGTGCTTGCCGGATACGGAACAGGGGCTATCATGGCCGTCCCCAGCGGAGACGAACGCGATCACCGGTTTGCCAGGCATTTCAATATCCCGGTCACGAACATTTTGGGTGAGGCCTATAATGGTGAGGAAGCTAATCCCTCCAAAGACATTCCACTCAGCAACAGCGGTTTCCTCGATGGCCTGCGCATGCCTGAAGCTTTTGAAGCGGTGGTCCATAAACTTGAAGAGCTTGGTGTTGGTGAGCGAAAAGTAAATTACCGGATGCGTGACGCCGCTTTTTCCCGCCAACGCTACTGGGGTGAGCCCTTCCCGATTCGCTGGGAAAACGGCATTGCATATCCGCTCGATGAATCAGCTTTGCCGCTGGAACTTCCAAAGGTGGACTCTTACCAGCCAGGGCCTGAAGGTGAAGGACCGCTGGCGAATATCAGCAGCTGGACTGAACGCAACCTGGAAACGAACACGATGCCGGGATACGCCGGAAGTTCGTGGTATTTCCTGCGTTATATGGATCCGCATAACGACCAGGCATTTTGCGACAGGAAAGTATCAGACTACTGGAACCAGGTTGACCTGTATATCGGTGGAACGGAACATGCGGTGGGACATTTGCTCTATTCCCGCCTCTGGACGAAATGTCTTTATGATCTTGGCTTCATCGGCCATGACGAGCCGTATAAACGATTGGTAAACCAGGGGATGATACAGGGGAGCTCCAGGTTTGTTTACCGGGTTAACGGAACCAATACGTTTGTGTCGAAAGGTCTCATTGTCGAAGATAAATTCGATGGAAAGAAACTGGATTCACTTCATGTAGATGTGAATTTCGTGGATGGGCTTGTACTTGATATCGATGCTTTCCGCAAGTGGCGGAACGGTGAATACGCGGATGCTGAGTTCATCCTCGAGGATGGACGTTATTACTGCGGCGCGGAGGTGGAGAAGATGTCGAAGTCGAAGTTTAATACCGTAAACCCGGACGACCTCGTGAATAAGTACGGTGCCGATACTTTCCGCATGTATGAAATGTTCCTGGGACCCGTAGAACAAAGCAAGCCCTGGGACACGAAAGGCATTGAAGGCGTACACCGCTTCCTGCGTAAACTGTGGCGCCTGTTTTTTGATGAGCAGAACGGGGCCTGCTGGAATGACAGCAAGGCCACAGCGGCTGAGCTGAAAGTACTGCATCGCACGATCCGTAAAATAGAAGAAGATACCGAACGTTTTTCGTTCAACACGGCGGTGGCAGCATTCATGGTCTGCGTTAACGAACTGCACGACCTGAAATGCCATAAGAAAGAAGTGCTGGAGCAGCTGGCTGTATTACTTACACCTTACGCCCCGCACATCTCGGAAGAGCTATGGAACGCATTGGGCAACCAGGGGAGTGTGCTGGACGCGCGGTTCCCCGTATTTGAAGAGAAATACGTTGCCGAGTCGGTGAAGGAATATCCTGTTTCTGTAAACGGCAAGCTGCGTACTACCATTACTATCGCACTGGACGCACAGCAGGCTGAAGTGGAAAAACTGGTCCTTGCTAACGAGGTGGTTCAAAAATGGACGTCCGGAGGGGGTATTAAAAAATTCATCTTCGTCCCTGGAAAAATGATAAATCTTGTAGTTTAGAATCATGAACGTTCTGTTCCAGTCAAAAAGGCTTCTGTTCCGGCAGTTCACCGGTGACGATGCGGGTTTGATCTACGAACTGAACAGCGATCCCGAGGTTATTCGCTATGTTCATGAAAAACCCGCTACTCCCGCAACCGCCGTGCAGCTGATCGGGAACGTTATTTTACCACAATACATGCTGGGCCTTGGAAGGTGGGCTGTGCACCTGAAATATACCGCCGAATTTATCGGCTGGTGCGGGCTCAAATACCTGGCTGAATCAGATGAAGTGGATCTGGGCTTCCGGTTCAAAAAAGCGTTCTGGGGAAGGGGGTATGCCACCGAAGCTGCTTCCACCTGCATCCAATATGGCTTTGCCCACCTGAATATCCGGACTATTGTTGCCCGGGCACATGTGGACAATGCAGCCTCGCTGAACGTGATAGAGAAATGTGGTATGCAATTCCTTGGCGAAGAGATGGTGGATGGAACTCCTGTAAAAACATACCAGCTCGTCAACCCATCAATGTAACTTTAAGGCATGAAGGACCCGTTGATTGATCCAAAGGATATTATCCATGTGCTGAAAAAGAACCAGTCGTCTTTCTACCCCGTAGTTCCATTCGATGCCGGTAAAGACAAGCTGGTACTGATGGATTTTACCTCAGCCAATACTACCCTCACCGCTGAGATCTTCGATGACACGGCTTTGTTCTCTGATTATGTGAAACAGCTGTTGCGCGCAAACGACGCCAGATACGGCATCGGTGGCTATGCGGAACTCCGCACTGTTTATAGTCGCAGCAGGATTTTTGATGCCCCCGGACAATATGAAGAGCCGAGGAGGCTTCATCTGGGCATTGATATCTGGGGTGAAGCGGGTACACCGGTTTATGCACCTTTTGGAGGAATGATCCACAGCTTTGCTTTCAACAATCACTACGGCGACTACGGTGCGACGCTTATCGTGCTGCACCAGCTGGATGGTTTTTCTTTTTATACTTTATACGGGCACCTTGCGCTTGCCGATATTGAGAAGGCAACGGAGGGACAGTATATTAACCGCGGGCAGCAGATCGTACAATTCGGTCAGCCGACCGAAAATGGCCACTGGCCTCCACATCTGCATTTCCAGATCATCCTTGACATGGCATACCGGGAAGGTGATTATCCGGGAGTTTGCCGTTACAGTGAACGGGAAGTTTACCTCGCCAACTCCCCCGACCCTGATATCATACTGAAGATGATGCGGTATGCAATGCCCGCTGCGCAGTAACCCGCTGTTGGATCCTTTGCAACCCGGTCGGATCCTGCATCCGCAGATTGAAAGACGCAGACATCGTAGCCTGCAGGGGGACATCTCAGGTTTGAAATCCGCCTCTCATCATAAGGTGATAATTTCCAATTAACTATTTTTGATCAAAGGATACTGATGAAAAAGATTTACGTGTTTGCAGCTTTTGCTTCCATCTTATATGCATGTACTCCGAAGAGCCTGCCTGTGGAAACACCGCCGCCCCCGCCGCCTGCTGAAACGGAGTTAAAAACAGCGCTGGATTCATTCAGTTATGCTGTAGGCATGAGTATTTCGATGCAATACCGGGAATGGGGAGTGAAACAACTGAATACCGAAGCAGTGATGCGCGGCGTGAATGATGTGTTGCAGCAAAAGAAACCGGCATTTACTGCAGACCAGGCAAATTTCGTCCTGAATAACTATATCAACCAGATGATGGCAGAGCAGGCCGCGGAAAACCGTAAAGCCGGTGAAGCTTTCCTGCAGGCAAATAAAACCAAACCCGGCGTGCGCACATTACCCAGCGGTTTACAATACCAGGTGATCCGTGAAGGAACAGGCCGCATTCCCACGGTGTCGGATACCGTAACGGTACATTATACAGGAACATTAACCGACGGAACGGTGTTCGACAGTTCGGTAGACAGAGGTGAGCCCGCGACATTCACAGTAGGGGGCGTGATCCGTGGCTGGACTGAAGCGCTGCAGTTGATGAAGGAAGGGAGCCGTTGGAGGCTTTTCATTCCTGCTGATCTGGCTTACGGCAATTATTCACCACCCGGGTCGAAAATTCCTGCAGGAGCAGTACTGATTTTCGACGTTGAGCTGATCCATGTGGGTGGCCAATGGTAGTCAGGGAAATCTCTTAAAAACACTCAGCCTCAGCAACAGTTCGATGGCGATCAGCGATATGCCGATCATCAGCGGGAGACGGTATTTCTCGGTGTAACGATCATAGGTTTTTACCTGGATGTGCGACTTCTCCAGTTTGCCGATGCTGTCATAAATACCTTTCAGGCTTTCTTTGCTGGTAGCGTGGAAATATTGTCCGCCTGTTTCTGTGGCCAGCGATTTCAACAAAGCCTCGTTGTATTCAAGTTTCTTTTTCTGCAGCGATGAACCAAAAGGAGTTTCTACCGGCACCTCTATTTCAGATTCTGATCCAATGCCGATAGTATACACTTTTATCCCGTAAAGCTTAGCCATCTCCCTGGCAATATCGGGCGAGATCAGGCCGCCGAAGTCAACCCCATCTGTGAGCAGCACCACAACCTTGCTCTTTGCTTCTGTTTGTCTCAAACGGTCCACACTGGTTGCGAGACCCGAACCGATAGCGGTACCTTCATCTTTGAGGTAACCACTTTCTATGTGGCCGATCTGGGATAGTACCGTTTGATGATCGCTGGTGATCGGGCACAGCGTAAAACTGAGACTGCTGAATATAACTATGCCGATGCGGTCGCCGGGACGGTTCGCTACAAATTCGCGCGCTACTTCTTTTGATGCTTCGAGCCTGTTGGGCAGTATATCTTTCTCCGTCATGCTGCCACTGATATCGAAGCAAAGAACGATATCGATACCCTCCCCGTTAATCTCGGTTTCGGTGAATGCTTGCTGTGGCCGCGCCATCGCTATGATGATGAACGCCAGCCCCAGGCATCGAAACCAGAAAGGGAGGTGCCGCAGGTTGGTTCTCCAGTTGCCTGTGCGCTGAAGAAAGAATGTGGTGGTAACCGTTAATGCCGGAGATTTCTTTTTTTCATTGGCATAGTACCAGAATAAGGCAGCCGGCAAAAACAGCAGCAACAGCAACACCAGCGGGTAAGCGAATTCGATATGGAAAATGTTCTTCAGCATCAGCCGGGCGTTTTTGCCTGTTGGTAAACCGAATTGATCACCTGTTCCAGGTCAGGCAGCAATGCGGAGGTATCGTCTGCCGGTGGAAGGTATTTTGCAAATTTCACCGCGTCGGACAAACGAAGAAACTGAAAATATTTTCTTTCGCTTTCACTGTCGGCCAGCCTGCCCTTCATCCTGATCATGTATTCCCCGGTGGTCAGGTTATGTGTTCGCTGCCGGTAAGCAAGGTCGAGGAAGCTGCGGAGCGAAAACGAAAGCATTGCGTATACCTGTAGTGCCTGTTCACGATCTGAAACCGCGAAGGTGGATGCATCTTTTACCTGCTGCAGAGTATGGCGATAAACAGCATCCAGGTCCGGTTGAGTAGCCACTGCTGAGGCCGGTGCTTTTTTCCTGTTGACGAACCACAGAAAGCCGAATAGCGAAATCAGCGCCAGCGCAACGACGGCGGCAACCAACCACCAGTTGTTTGTAACGGTCTCTTCAAGTATGTCCTTGATGTCGTGATAGTCGGCCATATCAGAAACATCTACCGGCAAAACGGTAAGCACCAGTGGTTCGGACTGAAGAACCCTGCCGTTGGAAAGTTCAAGTTTGAAAGAAGGGATCTGCCAGCTGCCGGTGTCGAATGAAGTAATGGTAAGATTATGAATGAGCAGCGGGCCGGTGGATTCAACACTGTCATAAAGTATCTCGATGTGATTAACGGTATCCGGGAACACGAAATCGCTTCTTACACCTTCCGCAGGAATGTTATCGACTTTTATTCGTAACAAAGCCTGTTCACCGATTACGATTTTATCCTTGCTGAGTATGGTGGAAACGTTTTGCGCAGACAATGGCCCGATGAAAGCCATGCAGCAAACCAGCAGCCTTGATTTCAGCGCGCTGGATAGTGGGAATGGAGATATTTCTGGCAGACCGGGTTTGCTCATCCTCTGCGGGTAAAAAATTGTTGAAGTGCTTTAACATAATCCTGGCCGGTAGCTACCTGCATCAGGTCGGCGCCTGCATTCCGGAAGGTTTGCCTTGCATCATGAAGAATCCTGCTGAACTGGTGGTGGTACCGTTGCCGGGTAGCCGGATCGCCGTTGTCCAGCCAAACTGTTTCACCTGTTTCGGGATCCTGCAGGTGAATCAGCCCGCCTCCGGGGAACTTCGGTAACTCCGCATCTTTTGCGTCGTAGACCTGGATGCCAACAACGTCGTGGCGCTTCGCAGCAAGTCTTAGCGCTTCATGGTAGCCCGCATCCGCAAAATCGCTCAGGATGAACACGATGCTTTTATGTTTCGAAATCCGGTTGAGAAACTGCAACCCCTTAACAAGGTCTGTCTCCTTATGTTTGGGCTGGAATGACAACATTTCGCGTATCGTATACAACACGTGGTTCCTTCCTTTAGCCAACGGGATATATTTTTCCACCTGATTGGTAAAAAAGATCAGGCCGATCTTATCGTTATTCGTCAATGCAGAGAAAGCCAGCACCGCGCAGATCTCGATGATGAGCTCCTTTTTCGATTGCTCGATTGTGCCGAAAAGACTGCTCGCACTGTAATCAACCAGAAAGAATACCGATAACTCTCTTTCTTCTTCAAATACTTTGCTGTAGGAATGCCCCATTCTCGCCGAAACATTCCAGTCTATAAACCGTATGTCGTCGCCATGGGTATATTCTCTCACTTCCTTGAACAACATACCTTTTCCCTTGAATGCCGAATGGTATTCACCCGTAAACAAACGATTGGTGAGCCGCTTGCTCTTGATTTCAAGGGCGCGGACTTTACGGAGGATATCGGCGACAGTTGGCGCGGATCCTTCCGGTGTCTGGCGGTTATCGTTCTTCACGCGTTTCATGGTACGTCAACCACTTTCATGATCTCATCAATGATCGATTCTGCATTGATGTTCTCCGCTTCTGCTTCATAGGTAAGTCCCACCCGATGCCGCATTACGTCTTTTGCAATTGCCTTTACGTCATCAGGTATCACAAAACCACGTTTGTTCATGAATGCATAGGCCTTCGAAGCCAGGGCCAGGTTGATGCTCGCGCGCGGGGAACCGCCGTAAGCGATCAGCGCTTTGAGCCTGCCCAGTCCATATTCCTGCGGGAAGCGGGTAGCGAAGACAAGGTCAATTATGTATTGTTCCACTTTCTCATCCATGTAGATCTGCTTCACGAGATTACGCCCGTTGAGAATTTCGGTGGTGCTCACCACCTGGTGGATATAAGGGATCTCCAGACCCTGGACCTGTTGACGAATGATGGTTTGTTCTTCTTTTTTGTCAGGATAACCGACCACCACTTTCAACATGAATCGGTCTACCTGCGCTTCGGGCAGCGGGTAAGTGCCTTCCTGTTCAAGCGGGTTCTGCGTGGCGAGTACCAGGAAGGGCTCGTCAAGTTTATAAGTCTGTTCCCCGATCGTTACCTGCCTTTCCTGCATAGCCTCCAGTAAAGCGCTCTGAACTTTTGCGGGTGCCCGGTTGATCTCGTCTGCAAGTATGAAGTTGGCAAAGATGGGCCCTTTGCGTACGACAAACTCGTTTTTCTGCTGGTTATAAATCATGGTACCAACTACGTCTGCAGGCAGCAAATCCGGTGTGAACTGTATGCGGCTGAAACGCGCGTGAATAGCCTGGCTGAGGCTGCGGATGGTAAGGGTCTTGGCTAGTCCGGGAACGCCTTCGAGCAGTACGTGCCCATTGCTGAGCAAGCCTATTATCAGCCGGTCAACCATATATTGCTGGCCGATGATTACTTTAGAAAGTTCAGATCGGATCTTGTCAATGAAGGTTGCCGTATAGCTGATTTTGTCGTTCAGCTGCCGGATATCCTCTGCAGTTTGCATGAAAACCTGGTTTTTGGTGAAATTACAGAACAAGCAATTGCAAGCCTAAGCCTGAGGCTTTTAAATATTTGCCAACGTTGGCAATAATAATGCCGCGACTGATTCGGATGGCGCGTGTCACTGACAGCCATCAGGCGTGTTGAACACGCTTTCGGTATCTTCGCCGGCTATGGCAAAATACGCACACGACACCATTGTGCCGGACGAAGGCTCGAAACTGGAAAAGAAAGACCAGGTGGCGAAGATGTTTGACAGTATCGCTTACCGGTACGATTTTCTGAACCGTTTCCTTAGCGTAGGCACGGATGTGGGCTGGCGGAAAAAAGCGATCGCAGAACTAAAACCGCTGCAACCACGCAAGGTGCTGGATGTAGCCACCGGCACCGGTGATATGGCGATTTTAACATATTCCATACTCCGGCCGGAGAAGATCACCGGGATCGATATATCTGCCGGAATGCTGGAGGTAGGCAGGAAGAAGATAGAAGCCAAATCGCTGAGCGGCCATATTGAACTGTTAACAGGAGACAGTGAAACAATAAAATTTCCGGATGATTCGTTTGACGCGATAACAGTGGCCTTCGGTGTGAGGAATTTTCAGAACCTGGAAAATGGCCTGAGGGAAATGAGGCGTGTGCTGAGACCGGGTGGCAGACTGGTAGTGCTGGAATTTTCAAGACCTCAGAATATTTTCTTTAAGGGTATCTACAGCCTCTACATGAATGTCATCGCGCCCGGCTTTGGCAAAATGTTTGCGAAAAACAAAAAGGCTTACCGATATTTGAACCAGTCCGTCCAGGCATTCCCCGAACGGCAGAACTTTATAAACATTCTAAAATCCGCAGGCTATAGAGACACTTACTACAAAACGCTTAGCTTAGGAATATGTTCTATTTACTGCGGAAGCAAATAGTTTTTACAGCGGCAATCTTACTGGCAGGCTTCATTTCTTCAGCACAAGGATATGTTGAGCTGAACAGGCCGAATCATGATAACTGGCCATACTATTTTGGTATGACGCTGGGTTACAATCATTCCTACCTGCACCCGGATGGAAGGCACATGCGTTTCCTGGAAACCGACAGCGTCCTTACCGCCGAAGCAGGAAGCAGCGGGGGTATTACGCTGGGATTACTGGGTACCTTAAGATTGAGCAGCAGGTTTGAAGCCCGGTTTAACCCGCAACTGATACTCGGTGCTTCCAGGTATTTTACCTATACGCTACAGTACCCCGATGAAAACGGCCAGCTTACCGTTCAGAAAAACCTGCCTACCACCATCGTGAGTTTTCCTTTCCAGATCAAATTCAACTCCGACCGGATCAATAATTTCCGCGTTTACATGCTGGCAGGTGTGAAATATGATATCGACCTTGCGAGTACATCAAAAGCCAGGAACGCCGAGGACCTGCTCAAACTCAAAGGCAGTGATTATGGCCTCGAAACGGGTATCGGTTTCAACTTTTATCTTCCTTTTGTCACGGTCTCACCGGAAATAAAATTCAGTTACGGCCTGGCCGATATACACGCGCGGGATCCAAACCTGAAGTATTCCAATATTTTCGATAAGCTGCAAACCAGGGTTATATCCTTGTCACTGCACCTGGAAGACTGACCCGGTCTAGAAATCGAATTCCCTGCGCGCCATATTCCACCGGAAACCAATACTCATGAAGCTTGTATTTGATTCTTTCATGATCAGCGTTTCATAGTTCCGCCGCGTGTAGGATGCATCAATAAAAATATTGGGCCGCAGCTCAAAAGAAGCCAGCATTGAACCCATCACGCAGGTTGCCCTGTCGCCATCACCCACCCGCACCCGCACATCGGAAAGGCGGTTGCCGAAGCCTCCAAACGGATTACTTCCCATGTTATACCCGACGAGGTCGAGGCCCTGTACGTAGGCAATCAGTTTTGCCTGCAGGCACCATTTCTGGTGTGGTTGCGCGCGGATGATCAGGATGTATTCTTCAAAATTCGCTCCCAATGGATGCGCGAGGGGCTGGTTGTAATGCGTATAGCTGGTCATACTGTCGTCAGCGGCATAAGTATAAGGTCGCACCCGGTTGGTTTCTATCTGCAGGTCCAGATTACGGACGCCGAAAACATCCACGTACTTCAAACCGGCCTGGTATCCGAAGCGGTTGTCCCATGTTTTATCGGCAAGTCCGCTGGTATTGAGCTTGTCGACCAACAGCTGACCATATAACTGAAGCCGTTTGAAAAAGTTTGCTTTCAGATCAAAGCCGAGGTAAGAACGTTCTTCAATTTTGTTCTTTCTACTTGGGAAGTGCAGGTACATGACCGGATTGAACAATCCGGCGTGGAGTTTATCTCTACCGGTCATGGTTCCCTCAAACAGTCCGAGGTTCAGCCATTTCGCTGCAGCAAAATCGAGGTAGTGGGCGCGGAAATATTTTCGGGGGTACACCCTGTCTGATGTGGGCAGGTGAAAAGGGAACAACTCTGCAAAAATGTTCTGGTAACGGAAACGACTGGAATGCCACAGCACCTTCAGGAAAGTATAATTGTTAGAGAAATCGCTGAGGAATAAGCTGCGGTAGCCGTTGCCTGTAAAGTTGCGGTCATATGCGAGTTGCATATCAACGAATGATGCAACTTTCCAGCTTACTGAAGCGCGGGTATCAAAATAATCATAAGCGGTATTCGTGTTCTTAAAGCGTTTGAAGTAACCGACACCCGGCACTGCATTGAAACGGTCCACCCACTGATTCACGTAACGGGGAGTTCGTTCCTGGTTTTCGGTGAAGTAAAAACTGAACCCGATACGCCTGTCGATCAAACCCCTTGCCTGTATACCGCGACTGTTCAGGAATACGTTTTCGCTGTTGTTGTCTTCCTTGTACTGCTGATACTGGATCATTGGATTAAACACCAGGTGGAAGCCGGGTTGTTCTACTTCCAGCGCGTTTACTTTAGACCGGTACAAATGTTTCAGTACCGGTTTCCTGCTCAGGAAAGAAGCCCGGTGACCACTCCATTCACTGTTCACGGCCAGGAACTGTTCGATGTTCAGCCGGTCAACCGTTGAAAGGTTTTTTGCGGACGCTTCTGCCGCTTCCACGGCAGCAACAAGGTATCTGCGGTTGTATGGTTTGATGGAAGAAAAGCGCATTGTACCGGAGTCTGCCTTTATTTCAAGACGGTTCAGCAACCATTCGTTCTCGCCTGGTATAAGATAACCACCCTGGCTCCTGGCCGATGTAACGAAAAGTATCAGTATGGGGATAAGAAGCTTCTTCATGATCTGGTGTTAAAAATCAAATTGTCTCCTGTCCAGGTTCCAGCGGATATCGACTGAGAATAAAGTGGTAGCTGACTTTCCATCGAACAGTGTTTTGAAACGTCTGGATGCAGCTGCAACGTCAATAAACAAATTGCGGTAAACCTCGTAAGATACCGAACCACTGAAATACAAACAGGTGGCTTTGTTTCCGCTGCCTACTTCCCAACCGTACTGGTGGGGACGTGTATTATAGCCTGTGAGGATGTTGTTGCCGGTATTGTATCCTGCAGAATCGAGCCCCTGCTGATAATACACCAGCTTTGTCTCCACCTGCAGTCTTTTTGCCGGCTGGAAATGAAGTATACCGATATATTCATGAAAGCTGGCGCCCAATGGATGCGCGAGCGGCTGATTCGA
>DASVBM010000509.1:0-2635 GCA_036375835.1 Chitinophagaceae bacterium
AGCGCGGGGAATGCCTTCGCAAGAAAAATACTGAACAATCCCGATTCACTGGTAAAGGTGATCTCCAGAATGGCTACGATGCGAACCGGGAGACTGTATTTCCCTTTCCTGGATGAACTGTACCGTGGGAACCTGACGTTCGATTCCGTGGCAGCTACTTTCAATAACGACCGGGAATACTACAGCCTGCTGGTAAAGACACAGGTGAAGTATGCGGGAAGGATCGCTGATAACGACCTGCCGTTGGAGTACGGCAGCCTCTCGAGGAAGCTGCAGCAGAAAGCCGTTGAAACCTATGTAAACGAAATCAACGGCCTGCACGAGTCACCGGATGCCATCCGCTTTAAAAAGATAGAGGACCTCAGTCCCGAAGAACTGTATTATGTAGCGGTGATGGGTGCCGACCAGATCTATACCAGCAGCTACCTGGGCGTTTACAAGCGCATTTTCCAGAAACTGAGTGGCACTGCGCCGGCAGATACGCTGATGCAGCTGGTGAACTATGATCACTTTAAGAAATGGATCAAGATGGCTGCGGGCTATAATACGCTGGATGATTTTCTGACGAATATGGACAGTGCCAGTTCCACCGCCATTATGAAGCGTTTCGTTGAGGGACTCGATCGTACAAACAGCCTGGAAGACGCGGTAGACGTTGCAGATTCCTACGCAAGTATCTCTAACCAGCATATCCGCAACTTCATCCTCAGTGAGGTGCAGTCAAACTATAACACCGCTACTACAGACAGGGCGAAAACAATTTACAGCCTGCTGAACACGATCTTCCTTTCAATGGATTCCAGCAACAAGGTAGATATCACCTCAGTCCTTGGCATTCAGCCCGTGCACTTTGTTCCGAATACCATCCTGCGCGACAGTTCGGGCCGCGTGGTGATACAGCAGTACTTCTATGGCGATAAGGACGGGCAGGGCGTTTATAATTCTTTCCTGAGCCAGTTCAGGAACAGCAACTGGAAAGTGATCGATAAGCCGGAATGGGTTGAGATCATGGCTGCAAAAGGAAATAAAGTAACCATCTATGCCAACAAGCCTTTGAACGAGGACGATGACCTGGATGCCAAAGCCCAGCACAATCTGAACGAATACCTGCGTAAAAACGATATATGGCCAACAGTGGAAATCCACAGGGGCCACAGTTATTACGTGAAATACACCATCGAACAGCTTGTTCCCTCTGCCCGCGTGGTGCTGCTCGGCAGTTGCGGGGGCTATCACAACCTCAACGAAGTACTCAAGGTATCGCCTGAAGCGCACATCATCTCATCCAAGCAGATAGGATCAGGACTGATCAACGGCCCGATGATCACAATGATGGCGGAAACCCTCCGCCAGGGTAAAGATCTTAACTGGCCGCAGATGTGGAAAAGCCTGGAAACCAGCTTCCGTGATCCTACCCGTAAAGAGCGCTTTGAAGACTACGTGCCGCCGCATAAAAACCTCGGCGCGATCTTCATCATCGCTTATAACAAGATGGAGGAACACAACGGCAAGACCATGTAACAAGGGTTCCAAACTACACCGGGATTCTTCAAGGCTGCCCGCTCAGGGTACGGGGTCATAGCCATGCCCACCGCCGGGTCGGCAACGGGATATCCTCTTCACCGCCAGCCAGCCACCCCTGAACAGCCCATGTTTCTTCAGCGCCTCCGCGGCGTATTGAGAACAGGTGGGTGTGAACCTGCACTTCGGGCCCAGTAAAGGCGAAATCGCCAGTTGATAGATCTTTATCAGCAGTAAAAAAGGAAAACTAAGAATTCTCTGTAGCAGCCTCACTGTTCGCGCGGATGAGTTTGTTCAAAATTACCTGCATTTTCTCATTCAGCTCAGTGAAAGAAGGCAAGTCCTTTCCGGTGTAAATAAAAAAAACCGCCAGCTGATGGCCTTTTCCGGTCAGATGATCGAGCAGCCGCGGTTTATTCAGGCGGTAGGCCTCGCGTACCAGTCGCTTGATCCTGTTGCGTTCCACCGCTTTTTTGAAGTTTCTTGTGCTGACCGTGACGCCTGCCTTAACCGGGCAATTCATATCCACGGTGCGCAGGTACACCAGGCGAAGTGGATGAGCATTGATTGCTTTACCTTCGGCAAACACCTGCCCGATCACCTTGCGGCGCTTGAGTTTCTCCTGTTTGCCGAACCTGAAGCCTGACGTTTTCATAATAAAAAAGCCCCATCAAAGATGAGGCTTTCGGTATTAGGTATTGATATTACTTTAATTTTCTCTCGTCAGAAACAGTGAGTTTCTTACGGCCTTTCCTCCGCCTGCTGGCCAGCACCTTACGGCCATTGGCTGTCTCCATACGCTTACGGAAACCGTGTACAGATTTTCTTCTGCGATTATGTGGTTGAAATGTACGTTTCATTGTAAATAAGTTTTGCTAACCCTTGAATTTTGTTTCAACTTCAACGGTGGTCACCATACCACAGTTTTGTGAAAGGACGGCAAAGGTAAGGGCCTGCTGTGTAAACGCAATACAACCTGGTAAAAATAGACTGATTTTAAGCTTTTACATCGGGATGTCTTCTGCAGAACCAGGGTCTTCTATGGGATTGCAAGCGCAAGCTATCTTGTGTAAGTGGTTGGATATCAGGTGGCGATGTAAATTGTATTGCCTGT
>DASVBM010000483.1:0-4587 GCA_036375835.1 Chitinophagaceae bacterium
GGAATCTTTCAGTAAAATAGCCGTGGTGAAGATCAGGCCTGGTTTCAGTTTCGCACTCACCTCCACCCGCAGCGAAGCCATCGTGAACCTGCAGGGTGTCAACGGCGTGGTAACGATAAGAATGGTTACGGCAAACGGAACTACGGTATTACAGCAGCAAAAGAACATTACCGCGGGCGAACAGGTGCGCATACCAACCGGAAACCTCGCATCGGGTGTTTATATGATCGCAGTAGAATATAACAACACCGTTCAGACTCAGCGGTTCGTCAGGTAAGCGCGTCTACCGGTTTAACTTCATGAACAGGACTGAACGTATACTTCAGTCCTGTTTTTATTTCCACGCAGGTAAAGCGGCTCCGCCGTTTCGTTTCCTTGCGGAACACCCTTCCGTCTTCGGTTTCAAACAGTGTTCCCACGGGAATCTCCGCAAGCGGGAAATAACCCTCCCGTTTATGGTTATCGTATCGGCGAAGTACCAGCAGCAGGTTCGTTTCGCCGTTTGCGGTTGCTGCCGGATTGATAACGGACTGCATCAATGCCTGCTCCACATCTGCCGGAAAAATCTTTTTACCGATAAAGCGTACCAGCAAGCTGCGGTAGTGTTGTTTCCATTCCCGGCCGTGCGCCTCTACCCTGTTGCCAAATTGCTCATAGGTGAGCAGGTGGGCCAGCTCGTGCAGCAGTGTAACCAGGAATTCGTATTTATTGAGGTTGGAATTAACCGTTATCCGGTGGTTCGATCCCATGTGTGCATGGCGGTAATCGCCCAGCACGGTTTTCCTTCTGCGGGTTACAGCAAGGTGCACTTTGTACTGGTGCAGGTAAGCGGTAACATCGTCAAAGCTGCCTTCGGGCAGGAATGCAGCAAGGGCCTGCATAGGATGTTCCTCGAAACCCATCAGCTCTTCTTTGACTTACTGAGCTGGACCGTGGCGCGCTTCTCCACCCAGGTATAGACAATGTAAAGGAAAAGCGAAACGAATACTGCGTTAGCGGATGCCTTTCCGGCAGACTTTATATACACCAACGCCACTGAAGCCAGGGTGAACAGTTTTATGATATTGGCAAGCATCACGCTCCGCACGAAGACATTTGGGTTCGGCTTTGTCAACGCACGGATGTGCAGCGACAGGCTCACCACGCCAAGTATAAACAGCAGGACGTTTGCCGCCAGTACAACGCGGTAATCGATCTTCCATACGCCAAGCTGATCCTTCAGAAAAAACACTGCCAGCGACACGCCGGCGAACAGTACCAGTAAACCGGCGAACCTGTTAACTAAACCCATATCATTTTTTTGATGTGTCCTTTATCACTTTCCAGAATATTACAAGCAGGATGAGCAAAGGTAGCAACCAGGTGAACACCGGTACAGACAGTGCCATCTTTTTGTCGGCGTAATAGCCCGCCAGCACCCCGATCCCCAGGCTCACCACCAGCTGCGTGGCCAGGCCCGCATACTGAAGCAGCAACTTCCTGCCTTCGTCTTTCTTCCTTTCAGTCATTGGTATATTCCGGTTGCGGCAGGTCCAGGACGGTAGTGTCGCGCCCATTAGAAATATCGCCGGTGAGTACGGATTTTACACTTTTCAGGTACTGTTCCTTTTGCAGAATGGCCCGTTCAAGCGAATCGGTACGGATCTTCAGCGCCTGCAGCTCCTGGCGGCTCTGTTTCCTTCCATACCCGGGTATATAGTACTTCAGCGGGGTGAAAACGAGCAGCGCCACGGCAAAGCCAACCATGAGTACGAACATGGTACTCATACCCACGTAAACAGAAAGTCGGGTGAGCTTGAATGTAACAACTTCCTCATATGTATCGTCGTTCATTACCACCAGCCTGTAGCGGTTGCGCACCTGGCGCGGGGTAGTAACAACTTCTTCCTTTTCCATTGTTGTTAAAATAGAGTTTAAAGGTACTGCCTTAACCCGATAGCGATCATAACGAATTGAAATTAACCTTACTTTTAAAACGATTTTTAATCCAAATCATCCAAGCGGGAAGTTGATGAATTATTTTACCAAGATCGGTGGTCTGGCCGTTACGATGTGGGTGGCCCTGGCATCTGTTCACGCGCAGCCGGGAACCAGTGTTGACCTTAAAAAACCAAAGGAATACGAAAACCGCGAGCTGCGCTCCGAAAAAACAGGCGACAAGAAACTATCGCTTCCGAAGCGCGTGCTGCAGAATACTTTCACGCACTACAACTATTATTTCAACGCCAGCAATAAACTGAACCAGGTTCTCCAGCGCGCTAAAGCCGGCTACCAGGATGATTACACCCAGCTGTTACCGTTTTACAACTATACACTCGATCTCACCGCGCAGCAAAAGCAGGAACTCGATTCGGTGATTTTTAAATGCACAGCGGGCATCCTTTTGCATGACCTCCGGAACGACTGGATCGACAACCTGTATCTCCTGCTGGGCAAGGCCTATATGTTCCGCAAGGACTTCGACTCGGCCACCCAGACCTTCCAGTACCTGAACTATGCCTATGCTCCCAAGGACGACGGCTATGACGTTCCCATTGGCAGCAACTCCAGCAATACCGGCGGCGTTTTCACTATCGCTACGAAGGAATCGAAGAGTACGCTTCGCAAAATGGTAAGCCACCCTCCCAGCCGCAATGAATCATTCATCTGGCAGGCCAGGAACTTTGTAGAGCAGGGTGAATTAAGCGATGCCGCAGGGCTTATCGAGATTCTTCGCGCGGATCCCAACTTCCCAAAAAGATTACGTACAGAACTCCACGAAGTGATCGCATACTGGTTCTACCACCAGGGCGCCTATGACAGCGCGGCATTTCACCTGACCGAAGCGATGGATGAGGCGGAAACCAGGCAGGACAAAGCAAGATGGGAATACCTGGCAGGCCAACTCTATGCCCGTGCGGGTAAAAACGACCTGGCTGTCCGTTACTTCAACCGAGCGATCGACCATACCGTAGACCCGGTAATGGAAGTCTACGCACGGCTCAATGCCATCCGCATCAACAACTCAGGTAAAAAAGACAGTTATATACAGGATAATCTCAACGACCTGCTCAGGATGGCGCGGAAGGACAAATACGAAAATTACCGCGATATCATCTACTACACTGCCGCGAAGGTTGAAATGGAGCGGAAAAACACCGCAGGCGCCATCAAATGGCTGAAAAAAAGTGCGGCGGCCAGCGGAAATAACCAGAAACAGAAAGCGGAATCATACCTGATGCTTTCCGACCTGAGCTACGACACACGGGATTATCTGTCCGCCTCCGTTTATTATGACAGCACCATGGTCGACAACCTCAAACTGGAAGAAGACCAGCAGCGCGTGAACGACAGGAGGCCTGCGTTGAAAACCATCAGCGGGAATATTGAGAAAATAAGAGAACAGGACAGCCTGCAGCGGGTGGCCGACATGCCTGCTTCCGAAAGAGAAGACTATATCCGCCGCATCGTAAGGCAGCTGAGAAAGCAAAAAGGCCTGAAAGATGAACCAGGCTCCGGTGGATCCGGGTCGCAGGGAACCGGCGCCGGCTCCGATGTATTTTCCGGCAGCAAGGGCGAATGGTATTTCAATAACCCTTCCATCAAAGCAAAGGGATACACCGAGTTCAAATCGGTATGGGGCAATCGCCCGAACGTAGACAACTGGCGCAGGCAGCAGGCTGTGGACCGTGCAGGCGGTAAAACAACATCGCCCGGCAGTACGCCAGGTACCTCGGGCAGCGGCAGCAAAGCCGACAGTACGGATATCAGTTATGAATCACTTCTCGCAAAGCTGCCCATCACCGAAAGCCAGCGTGACGCGTCACACGCGATCATTCAGGCTGCACTTTTCGAAAATGGAAAGGTCTTCCTCGAATCACTGGAAGACTACCAGGCAGCAATTGAAAGCCTGGAGGAGCTGCTGAAAAGATATAATGATCCCCGGCAGAAAGAAGAAGCACTTTTCACCCTCGTATACCTCTACGGAAAAGTAAATAACACAGCTGCAGCTGAAGCCGCACGCCAAAGGTTGCGCAGCGATTTCCCGAAGGGCAAATTCACCGGGATACTCGAGAGCCATGCCAGTGGAAATGCAACGCCTGCAGAAACCAACGCAGACCGCGCAACGAAAAAATACGAGGAGATCTACAACCTCTTCCTTTCCGGCAAATTCGACCAGGCTAAACTGGAGAAGGAAGCCGCCGACAAGGAATTTGGCAGTTCTTACTGGACGCCTCAGCTCCTGTACATCGAATCAATCTACTACATAAAAGAAAGGCAGGACAGCATTGCCATCGACCGGCTCACAGCAATAGTTACCGGTTTCCCCCAGTCACCGCTTGCGGAAAAAGCCTCGACGATGATCGACGTACTGAAGAGAAGATCTGAAATTGAAGACTACCTTACCCGGCTGGATGTAACCCGCAGCGAAGATGATAAAGTAGAGCGCGTGGATATGAAGGACCAGCAGATCGTTGTTAAACCTGCCGAGCCCCGCAAAGACGTTACTGAGAAAAAGGTGGAGATAAACAGGGAGGTTCCTGTTAAAACAGACAGCGTAGCCAGCAAACCTGCCATCGTCAGCTCTGCCAAAGGATTCAACTTCGT
>DASVBM010000400.1:0-2672 GCA_036375835.1 Chitinophagaceae bacterium
AGAGACTGATATTCAACCCGGCCATAAAGTTCCGGCCTGCCATCGGGAAGTAATAGTTTTCCGTGGTGTACCGGTTCTGGTAGTAATAACTGAAAGTATAACCATTGGGTTCATACATCGCGTTAAAGATGTTGTTCGCCTGTAGAATCAGGTTCACCCGGGTGAACAGTTTATTCGGTATTACGAACGTCAGCGCAGCGTCCTGAACGAAATACGGATCCAGGCTCCGGCTTTCGTTACCGGTGTTATCGAGGTACTGGCGGCTGACGTACTTGCTGTTGAAACCGAGCGTGAGATTTTTTACCGGGGTCAGTTCAGCAGTAAACCCAGCGATAACCGAAGGTGAAAACGCGATCGGCTTATCATGGTGCTGTACTTCTATCTGTCCGCCGTTGTCATAATCATCAATGAATTCTGTGAATTGATTAATCCTGTTCTCGCTGATCGCAAGGTTGCCGCCCAGCCGGAGTATCGAACCTAGTTGTTTGGCTGCCTGCAATTCAACTCCTGCCCTGAAACTCCGCGGCACATTCACCCGGGTATAAGCACCCACGTCGTTGATCTTCCCGGTCAGCACCAGCTGGTCCCTGTAGTACATGTAAAAGACGTTGACCGACACCGCGGAACCGGTCCATTTCTTTTCTATTCCGAGTTCCAGGTCGTGCAGCTTTTCAGGCTTTGGCTGGCTGGAAGCACCCGCTTCGAAATCATCGCGGTTTGGTTCTTTTTGTCCCATGGCATAGCTGGCAAAGGCCATCCATCCATTGGATGTATAGGTAAGCCCGGCTTTCGGGTTGAAAAATCCGAAACTGCGGTCGATCACGAGTTTGGGGTTGTCGCGAAAACCCCTGGCGTTGTAGTCAACGGCACGATATTGCAGGTCTGCGAAAATCTCCAGCGCGGAGCTGATGCGCTGCTGCAGCTTTCCGTAAATGTTATAGTCTTTTTTCAGCGCTGGCAACCGGTACCATTCAAAGTCTTTCGGTATCCCGGTCTCAGCCCAGATCACCCTTCCGAAGTGAGCGCCATCATAGGTATTCCATCCACCTCCAACGGTAAACTCAGTGCCGGGTTTGCGGTAGTGCAACGATGCGATCTGGCCGTAAAAAGAATTGTCCAGCCACAGCTGGCGCACCAGGTCGGTGCGTTTGATCGTTGTGCCCCCTGTTACCACATCCGGCAAGCCATAACTGCTGAACTTGTTTTGTGCACGGTATTGTTCATAATAGCCCTGGCCGTTGACGAGGAAGAAGGCGGTGTTGAAGGACCAGCGGTTGCTGAATTTCCGGTTGAATAATAACTGGTAATGATCCTGCTGGTAATTGTCTGTCTGGTTATCATACGGTGCGCCCGGCTTTTCCATTCCCGCCGGGTTGAAGGTGCGGTTATTCCGCAGCGTGGCGGAGTCGATGCCGTACCAGGCCTGGTAAGTCTTTTCTGTACCTCCGAATATGTTCAGCCGCAGCGTTGATTTGTCGCCGATCCACGCGCCGGACAGGTAAAACGATTTGAGGTTGCTGAAGGCCCTGTCTATATATCCGTCACTGGAGACCTTGCTGAGCCGCGCATCTACGGTAAAGTGGTTATTGATCAGGCCGGTTCCGGCTTTCAACGTATGTTTCTTCGTGTTGAAAGATCCGAAGCTGTTATTCAGTTCTGCATAGGCTTTATCCCTGAAATCATTTGTGCTGAGGTTGATGGTGGCGCCAAATGCGCCTGCCCCGTTCGAAGAAGTGCCCACGCCGCGCTGGATCTGGACGGAACTCAGTGAAGATGCGAAATCAGGCAGGTCCACGAAAAAACTACCCTGGCTTTCCGGGTCGTTGTAGGGAATACCATTGAGGGTTACGTTGATGCGCGATGCATCGCTTCCGCGGATGCGGATGCCGGTGTACCCCACGCCATTACCCGCGTCTGAATTAACCACTACCGAAGGAACCTGGTTCAGCAGGAAGGGGATGTCGGCGCCCAGGTTGTTTTTTTCCAGCTCAGCAGCAGAGATATCCTGTTTCGTAAAAGGCGTGCGTTCACCGGCGCGTACGGCTTTGATTTCCAGTGGATCCAGGAAATATGACGATTCTTCCAGTTCAATGTTCAAAGGCTGGCCAGCAGAGGCTGTTTCCACGGTAATGTTTTTCGGCTTGTAGGCCACGTGCTGCACCCTGAGTTCGAAGGGGCCTTTTTGCCTGATATTGCGGATCTCGAAACGGCCGTCGCCGGCCGTCACTTTGCCGGCGATCTCGCGCCCCTCGTACAGCAGGCTGATCACCGCACCTTCAACGGGTGTTTTGGCCGTTGAGGCGGTAACGGTGCCTTTTACGGTTACCTGGGCACCTGAATAAAATGCAAGAAGAGTGAGGATTGTTCCCAAAAGCTGTCGCATACTGGTAATTTTTAGAATGATCGTTTGGGAACAGGGAAACGCTAAAGAGGAGGAGGAATATACCTTCCCTTACGCAGGAATTACCCTGTTCAGGTTCTACGGGTATCATCTCAGCCTTTCGAAAGAAAAGCACCCCGAGGAATGCCCAAAACTAAAAAAAATTTTTCGGTTGCTGTAACCTTTTGAGGTCTCGTTCGTTTAACTGTAACAAAACCTGCAATTATGAAACAGCTATTGACCATCTTCACAGTGTTTTTTTGCTTATCCGCTTATTCCCAAAACATCCATG
>DASVBM010000228.1:0-8875 GCA_036375835.1 Chitinophagaceae bacterium
TCTATCGACTCGCTGCCGTCGATCGCTTTGGAAGGGATGATGCGTACAACCCTGCCCGACCGGAGGTCAAAGGTCTTAACTACGTTATCATCCACAACGGAAATAAACCTGCCCGCGGGATGAAAATCGGCGTGCACATCGTACTGGTCTCTGAACTGCAGCAGCTGTCGGCCGGTAGCGGTTTCGATAACCTTGAGTGTGGCATCCGGCGTAGATTTATAGTAAAAGAAATTACCGTCGGGTGAAAACATAAACGACTTGCAGTAGTCGTCATTTCCCAGGCCTTCTTCGAGGTCTTCGTTTATGGCATGTAAAGGTGTTTGATGATGATCGCCGTAAATGAGGAGTGTGTCTTTGCCCCAATCGGTGACGGTCGCGGCTATATACTTTCCGTTACTGCTCTGTATGATACCATCCACCCGGGTGTCGCGGATGATCTCCACCAGTTTGCCGCTGAGGTCATACCTGGCGAACGGATCGCTGGCATAGATGAACCTTCCGTCTGCGCTGAATGCTGCATGGCTTCCCGCGTCTATGGCGAACATTCGCCTTCCGTCTTCGTTGCTGAACAACATCACCGAATCGGCGGTGGTGATAAGAAAATGTTTTGCTGCAGGATCGAAGCTCACATGCGTTGGCGCCGTGTTGAGCCGGGTGGTGAATATCAGTTTACCGGTGAAGGTTTCCCAAACGCGCACCGACTGGTCTTTTTTGGAAGAGGTGATGGTGAACCTGCTGTTTGAACTGATGGCAGCCTGGTCGATCTCGGCGGTATGGCCCGATGGAATACCAAGGCTGAGTGGCTGCGCCTTTGCCGCGGTGATGAGCAGGCTGGCCGGAAACACGAGTAGATATTTCAGCAGCTGCTTCATTCATTATATAGTTTAGTGCAGAAAGCCATAGTGATATCGGCGAGGGAATATCCCGGGCTGTATTTTGCAAATAAGTATTGGCAGATGGCGATAACGGATGCAGGATCGTTCCGGAGTTCTTTTTTCAACCGGGCCGTCATCGCAAAGCGCAGCACTTTCAGCACTGATTCGGAAGGATGCTCAATATATACGAGTAACTGTTTGGACCGCGGTTTCACAGTCTCAGACCGGTGTATCAATTCCAATCCATCGGCTGATAACACTTCCTTCAGCTGAATCCTGCGGCTGACCTCGTTGAAATCCGCCGGTGGAATTTTAAAGTTTGCTTCAAGCTGTGAATCGTAGTCGTCGAAATCGCGGCTCACTTGAATATCGCCCTTTGCAAACAGCCAGGTAGCGAAACCATCTTCGGGCATATTGTAGGGATCCGGATTATCGAGCACCGAATCCTCTGCTATAAAGAACCGGCGCGGCAGCGAGGTAATCAATTCATTGATATCGGTAAACCGGCCGGTGATGTTACGGATCTCCTCAGGTGTAACATCCTCGTCAGCTTCCTCATCGTCGGTGTGGCGGTTTTCTTGTTCTTTCTTTTCCCTGGTGAGCCGGTTCCGGCGGTAGCGGAGATCGTCCTGTAAGATGGGTCTTCTGTTCTCCAGCCGGAAAACCAGTTCATTGTTGGCATAGCGTTTCCATGACCCGTATTCATTATTGAAGCGATACGCGGTTTCCATGATCCGGTTACCATTCCGGTCATAGGTGGTCCATTCTTCCACCAGCGAGTCTGCATTCATTCTTGCAACACGGTATGGTTTGCCATCCGGGTAGTAGGTGGTCCAGTGCACCAGGCTGCCGTTGTCGAAGCCCGCCGCTGTTTTGAATCCACCAGGCAGGTACAAGCTGAAGGCGCCATGCAATACACCGGTCCTGAACGAAGCCTCCATTAAAGTCCTGCCGTTTTTATCGTAGAGGCCGCAGGTGCTGTCGAGTTCGTCATTCCGGTAGAAACTTTTGTATTGCCCACCGTTGGCGGTGACCGATACCGCCAGCCCGTGTTGCCTGCCCTCGTGGTAATTCACGCTTTTTACCAGCGTACCGTGTTCATCAAGCGATTCAATCCTGTTCTGCAATTCCCCGTTCCGGTACTCGCTTTGTTCCGTCAGTTGCCCGGATTCGGAGAATTTCTGCCAGCTGCCGTTAAGTTCTCCATCCTCGTAGTTTCTCTTTTCTTTCAGTATGCCGGAGGGGTAGAATGATTCAGTAACTCCGTCTCTCTTTCCATTCCGGTACATTTCGCGGGAAAGCAGCGCCCCTTCTTCTGAATATTCCAGGGTTTCACCGTCAAGGTTTCCTTTACCGAGATAGGATTGAGAAACGCGGAGTTTATTATCCCTGTAATACTGCACCCGGCGTAATGATCCTTCTGAAAACAGGTATTCATTGGTGATTTGCCCGGTAGAGTCGTACTGACGTGCCGTTCCATGATAGCGGCCGTCTTTATAAAATGCAACGGTTTCAGGACTGCCGTTCAGGTAGTAGGAATAAAAGCTGTCTGAGAGTTTGTTGTCGCGGTAGTAGGCGGATTGCTTCAGCACTCCGTTGGGATAGTACCAGTTTACCCTGCCATTCCAGTAGCTCGAATCGCGCCTGGCTGAAACCCCCTGCATTTGTACTCCGCCGTTTGCGTAGTGATCGGTTATGAGGTACTGGCCTTCGGGCGCAGGAGAACTGGTGCGGAAAAAACTTGCCTTGCCCTTTTCGGTTGTTTTCCATGCCGCATCGTACCAGGTGGTATCGCCACGTTGCGCTGTGGCAGGTGCTGCTGATGCCAGCAGCAGAATAAATATGCAGTAGCGGGGAAATGTTTTATGAATGTTGTGCATGGCTATCCGGAGCAATATAAGAAGATTTGAAAAGCTGGTTTTTGCATATGTATAACTGTGAAGGAAATCAGAAATGAGAGACCTGATACCCGGGAAAACCAGTGTATTGTTGAGATTGTTCGTAATCACGGCTGCCCGGCTTTCAGACAACGATATTGTGGTGAGCGCTACAATCACAACCATGCATCTGCAGTTTGAAATGCTGAGGTTTGAATGTATTTTTAGGATACAAACCCGCATCATGAAACCGCTGATCACCCTTACCCTTATGCTTGCTTCATTAGCACTGCAGGCGCAAAGCATTTTGAATGTGCTTCGCCTGAACGAGGAAATGGATTATCAAACCAGGAGGCCGCGCAGCATCAGGTTAACCGAAATAACCTATAACAGTTCCGGCAAAACCACCCGGACTGCAGTGAAGCTGTTTGATGAAGCCGGTATGGTGATCATGGAAGACCGCTATGACAACGAGGGAAATGTTGCGGCAAAGCTGAGTTACCGGAATGATACGCTGCGGCGGCTGATACTCAGCAGTAGTTTTGAGCGCTTGTACAGCTGGGGTGCGACCCTCGAGGAGTCGACTTATTCATACGACCAGAATAACTGCCTGGTATCGATGGTTACCCGCGACATCAATGGCAGTGTGCTGCTGCATCTTACATTTACCTGTAATGAAAAAGGGTATCCTGCAGAAATGACTCCCGTCAATGTGCAGGGTATGAGCTATGGTAAAGAGACCGCGACTTACGATTATGAAAACAACCGGGTTTACACTTCTTTCATTTCCACGAAAGGAAAGGTGCTGTCTTCCGACACGGGATTTATCAGCCTCACCAAAAGAACGGACAGCCTGAACCTGGATAAACACGGAAAAGTAATAAAATCCTTCAGGCGTTTGCAGGACGGTACAACTGTCGAATATGAGTACGAGTATTCGTATGACAAGTATGGCAACTGTCTCGAAGAAAGGGCTTATGTTATCAGTTCCACTGCTAATGGTAAACCGAAGCGGAAGCTTAGCCGGGTCCTGAGAAGAGAATACAGTTATTGAATCGGCGAGAAATGGCGTATCAGAGTTGATCTTTTCGCGCACAGGTTACCGTCCAGGTCTGCTTCGGTATGGCGGGAAAGGCAGCGAAACCGGCGCAGATTGCCTTACCGGGGGCAGCCGGATCAGCGGCCGCTGACATAAAAAACCGGGGCCGGCAACCCTGATTTTCAGCGACGGGGACAGCCTGTTAAGATGTATAACACATTGATAATTATAACTATATTCCACCTTTGGCCGGAGGGGCAGATCATATATATGCTTTCACCGTGCTGGCAGGTGACCGGCCGCTTAGATTTCACATTGTGATCCGGGGCTGATTATTATATTTGGATCGTTTTTTAAGGGTTTAGGGTTGAAAAAAAGCAGCTTGTGTCTACAGGCTGCTTATTTTTTTCCTGGTCAGAACAAAACCTGTGTCAGATATAGAGAAACTTCTTTGTGATGGGGCTGCAGAAAAAATAATTCCGAAGAGCAAAAATTTTTTATAGAGAAAATACCCAATACATATAGAGAACTTATAGAGAACAATACACGTAGTTCGTTGCTTTTCATTCGTATTATAATTAAAAAAATAGATTTTCGTCCTTGTCAGGTTCGTCCAACTAAACTAATATTCGTGTTTTAAAATTGGATCAACCCTGATGTCTGATGTTGACAACCGGCCTCCTTGTCCGGGTAATCCCAGAGATTTTGTATGGGTGCGCACCCGCAACGGCGGGCACTGGCGCCATAAACGCGGTACATATAAAAAGGCCGTGCTGAATCACGTATTATCTACAAATGCAAGGCTCACCAAGCATACCAACGATGCAGCTTCAAGACTGATGAATCATCTGCGCCCTCACCTGGAGGGCATGCAACCCGGCAGGAGCTATGTGCACGTCGCGGGCAGGCTGAAGCAGGCATATAAACAGAATGGAGCTTTTGATTTTTCAAAACTGCTGGACTTCGACTTTCAAAAAGAGTGTCCGCTGCGGGCATTTCTGGATCTTAATGCGAACATCGCAGAAAATGGCAACCGGGTTCAACTGGATGTTCCGGTGAGTCGTCGCATGCTGAACGTTGCGGGGCAGGACATAACACAGCTGCGATTTCAACTCATTCTTGTTTATGGTGACGTGACGCAGGATGGCGGACTGAATGATAGCATGCACGAATCTGATTTGCTGTCAGTAGACGATCAGGAGCAATGCTGTTCGCTTTCGGTTGAATTACCGGAAGCTCAGCCCTGGATGCTGCTGCTGAGACTGAGTTGCCTGCATAATGATGGTTCAGATGCGCTGCGGCAACGTCATGGTATGCGCGTGATCCGGGTGGGCGGCTCCGCACCCGCGGGCAGCCAGCGAATCGACCTCGATTGATCAAATCCATTCAGGCCACAGAGAAACGATAGCGCATTTCGATCAGCGCTTTCAGCTGTGCGCATAATTCATACTCTTCCTGGTCAATTGCGCGGTCCATGAAAAACTGCAGCTCTTCTAAGCTGTAATCATCCATTAGCGGCATCATCCGTTTTACGTGCATCTGTCTCACGATGCCGGTAGTTGTTTCCTTGTTCTCTTCTGAAGTACTTGTCCTTACGATATGCATTTCCTTTCTTTTCATCTTTATTCCCCTCCACGTGTTAAACTATATCGAGTAGTGTGCCAGATCGATTAACGATTTGCTAAAACCACATTATCTTCCTGATCCTCTTGAAGAAAAAACTCAGTACAGCCGGTATCGACCCGCCGCTGCCTGGTTCCCGCAGACCTGTAAAGACTATTTTTGCGGCGATGGAAATGAAAGGGATTCGCAACATCATCTTCGACTTTGGAGGTGTATTTATAGAAGTAGACTATTTTAAAACTGAAAAAGCCTTCGTTGACGCCGGCATCGGCAGCTTTCACGATTTGTATTCGCAGCAATCCGCGTCACCGCTGTTTGAAGAACTGGAGACCGGGAAGATCGGGGTGCCGCAGTTCATGAGCCAACTCCGTTCCCTTTCGCGGGTTCAGCTGACAGATGAACAGATCATCGGTTGCTGGAACAGCATGCTTGGAAAGTTCTACCCGGAAGCCATAGAGAAAGCCCGGGAACTGAAACCGAAGTACCGCCTTTTCCTGTTTTCCAACACCAACCGCATTCACCATCAGCAGTTCATGGAGATCTACCACCGGCAGTTTGGAAGGGATGATTTCGAGTCGCTGTTTGAAAAAGTATATTATTCACATACCTGCGGAGTACGCAAGCCGCACCCGGATGCTTACAGGTGGGTGCTGAGTGATGCCGGGATCCGGGCGGACGAAACGCTGTTTATCGACGATACACTGGTGAATATAAAAGGAGCGGAACAGGTGGGATTGAGATGTGTATTTTTAGACAAAGGCAAAAAGCTGTGGAACCTGGAGCTTGGTTAAACCGCGCCGACATCGATAATAAGTGTATTTGAGCGCGGAACGGCGTCCTGCCGGGGCCTGGCGCAGCGCTTAAGGCTTCACCTCCTCATACTCAATATAATCCCCGCTATCGGGCTCTGGCTGGCGCTTAACCTGCTGCTGCTGTTGCGGTTGTGAGGCTTCCTGTCGCTGGCGCTGATAGCGTTGCTGCTGCTCGTGCACCTCGTTGATCTTACGCTTTATCTGGCGCGTGGTACGGCTTACCGGGATAATGAAATCGAAGATCAGCCGGTAGAGGAAATAGAAAAGGATGAGGTAAAAAATGAATTTCATAACGGGCGCTAAGTTACATCCCGGCGGATTAGCCGGCCGTAGTTTTACATTGAGTTAACGCAGGGGAAATTTGGAAGATATGGCCGTTCTGCCCTACATTTGCACCGGACAAGAACTAATGAAGGGAACGGAAGACGTTCCCTTCTCTTTTTCCCATAACCGATGGAAATAGAAAACCAGGTACAGCAAATCGAAAAGCTGGTGGACCAGATGCTGGCAGACCACCCGGAATATTTCAGGATCAGCGTGCGCATCAAGCCTACCAATAATGTGAAAGTATTCATTGAAGGAGACAATGGTGTGTCCATTGAGAAATGCGTGCAGTTTAACCGGAAGCTCTATAAAATGATAGAGGAAGCCGGTATGTATCCTGCGGGTGAGTTCTCGCTCGAGGTTTCTTCTCCCGGCGTAAACGAGCCTTTGAAACTGCATCGCCAGTACGTTCGCAATACCGGGCGTGATGTGGAAGTGGTGTTTAAAGACGGCACGAAGAAAGAAGGTAAACTGCTGCAGGTGGCCGAGTCGGACATCATTCTTGAACACACGGAAGGGAAGGGGAAAAAAGCAGTAACACAACAACTGGTGATACCGTTTGACAGCATACGGTCCACCACCGTACAAATAAAGTTTTAATCCTGGCGCCCCGTGCGCCGCTATTTTTTGATTGGCATTTAAACAGCTTTTATAATGGCAAGTATTAACCTGATTGAGGCTTTCCAGGAATTCAAGGACGCGGAAAATATCGACCGTCCTACATTGATGAAAGTCGTGGAGGATGTATTTAAAACTCTTCTGCGCAAAAGGTTCGGGAGCGACGACAACTTCGACGTGATCGTGAACGCAGAGAAGGGCGACCTCGAGATCATCCGCCGCCGCGAGATCGTGGAAGACGGTGAGGTGCTGAACCCGCTGGCTGAGATCGCTTACAGCGACGCGATCAAGATTGAACCCGATTTTGAAGTGGGTGAAGAGCTGTACCAGGAAATGAATATCTACGATTTCGGCCGCCGCGCTATCCTTGCCGCCAAGCAAACGCTGGCCAGCCGTATCAACGATCTCAAGAAAAACGTACTCGTTAAGAAATATGGCGACCGCATCGGTGAAATCATCAGTGCGGAAGTTTACCAGGTGTGGAAGAAGGAAGTGTTGCTGCTGGATGAAGACGGTAACGAGCTGATCCTGCCAAAATCGGAACAGATACCCCAGGATTATTTCAAGAAAGGCGAAAATATCCGCGCCGTGGTTCGTCGCGTTGACATGAAGAATAACTCACCGGTTATCATCCTGTCCCGTACCAGCCCTGAGTTCCTGGCCAAACTGCTGGAGATAGAAGTGCCGGAGATCTTCGATGGCCTGATCGCGATCAAAAAGATCGTGCGCGAACCGGGAGAAAGGGCCAAGGTTGCCGTTGAATCCTACGATGACAGGATCGACCCGGTGGGCGCCTGCGTGGGTATGAAGGGCAGCCGGATTCACGGCATCGTTCGCGAACTGAAGAACGAGAACATAGACGTGATCAATTTCACGAATAATATCCAGCTGCTGATCCAGCGTTCGCTCACGCCTTCGAAGATCAGCTACATGAATATCGACCAGGAGAAAAAGCACGCTGAAGTTTATCTCAAACCCGACCAGGTATCGCTCGCGATCGGTCGCCGTGGTGTGAACATCAAACTTGCCTGCGAACTCACCGGTTATGAAATTGACGTGTACCGTGAAGACGAAGAGCAGACCAATGAGTTCGATATTGACCTGGATGAATTCAGCGATGAGATCGAAACATGGGTGATCGACGAACTGAAGCGGGTGGGTTGTGATACCGCGCGCAGCGTGCTGGATCTTTCAACCGAAGAACTGGAGCGTAGAACAGACCTTGAAAAGGTGACAATTGAGGAAGTACGGAAAGTGCTTCAGGCTGAATTTGAAAGAGAAGACTGATCATGTGGCGAAAGCTCAGATCATGCATCAATCATGCAGACGAGCCGGTGACGGTTCAAAATAAAAAGGCGTTCGCGGCTGCGGCCGGCGGGCGGTGGACTAAATAACATTTAATGGCAGAACTGAAATTACCGAGATTGTTAGCAGCCGCTAAAGAGTTCAACATTGGGCAGGATACCCTCGTGGACTTTCTGGTAGGCAAGGGATTTGGCAAGGACGAACTGAAGCCGACGGCGAAGCTTACGGAACCGATGTACCGTGCCTTGCAGCAGGAGTTCCAGAGTGACAAGGTGGCGAAGACCAAGGCCGATGCCATCGAGATTCCGAAGAATGTTCAGCCGGAGAAGAAACGTAAAGACGAGGAAGATATTTCGATCAAGGTAACCAAGCCGGTATTTAAGGAAGAGCCGAAACCGGAAC
>DASVBM010000033.1:0-14608 GCA_036375835.1 Chitinophagaceae bacterium
GCGAAGGATCGGTGATCATGCCCAACGTATTCATAGGGCCCCACGTTAAGATCGGCCGGGACTGTGTGATCCATCCGAACGTTACCATCAACGCCTATACAGAGATCGGCGACCGGGTGATCATCCAGGCCGGAACAGTAATTGGAAGTGATGCATTCTATTATAACACGAAGAAACACCGAACCGTATGGTACCGGAAGATGCTGAGCGGCGGGCACGTGGTTATTGAGGATGATGTGGAAATCGGCGCCAACTGCTGTATCGACCGTGGCGTGAGTTCAGAAACACGCATTGGCCGTGGCACCAAGCTGGACAACCTCGTTCATATCGGGCACGATGTGGTGATTGGAAGAAACTGTCTCTTCGCGGCACAGGTCGCAATAGCCGGTGCAACCACGATACAGGATGGTGTGATCCTCTGGGGTCAGGTTGGGGTAAGCAAAACGCTGACGATTGGAGAAAACGCAGAGGTACTCGCGCAGAGCGGGGTTCCTTCGTCGCTGGCAGGTGGTAAGAAATATTTTGGATCACCCGCGGAAGATGCAATGATCAAGAAAAAAGAACTGGTATGGATAAAACGCATCCCTGAGCTCTGGAGGCGAATGATGGAGTCCTGAACTCAGGCGAGCTTATATCTTAATTTCAATTCTGCACAGATCCGCGCCACCGAATCTTTCAATGGAGTATAACGGAATTCGGGAAATTCCTTCAGGAATTTGCCGTTGTCAAAATAGACCTTTGCCTGCGCTGTAATCGCTGTTTCCCGCGTCAATAAAGGCTCGCTGCCGGTTAACCTTCCTTTTAACGCCTCGTAGCGCCAGACCAGTGAGGAAAGAAAGGGTGTAGCTTTTCTCTGGGGTGAGCTTTTTCCAAAACAGGCGGCAATCTCATCAAAGAGTTGTTTGTAAGAGATGTTTTCAGCATTCAAAATAAAGCGTTCCCCCGTCACGTCGCTGTCCATCAGATGAATCATTGCTTTCACCACATCCGCAACGTCAACGAAACCGCTTACGCCTTCTGTATACCAGGGGAACTGCCCGTAAACAGATTTGAAAATGCCGGTGGACCCGCGATCCCAGTCGCTTTCTCCAAGTATGATGGTAGGGTTCACCACCACCGCAGGAAGTCCTTCCGCCGCCCCACGCCAGACTTCCATTTCAGCGAGGTGCTTGGTGCGGCCGTATTCACTGTTACTGGTCTCGCTGCTCCAGTTCATTGTCTCATTAACGGGTCCGTTCTCTCTCAACCGCCCCAATGCTGCAACCGAACTAACAAACAGGAATTTACTCACTCCTGCATCCAGCGATGCATTTACCATGTTTGCTGTCCCTTCAATATTGATCCGGTTCAGCAATCCGCGGTTTGCAGGATTAAACGATACAATAGCAGCACAGTGATACACCTGCTCCACGCCATCCATTATGTCTTCCAGCGACAATACGTCCAGGATATCACCCTTCTCCCAGATAACCTTTTCACTTCCGCTGAATGAAGGTATTTCAGACCGGTATACAGCTTTTACCTGCCTGCCCTGCTGAACCAGCGCGGTGATAAGGTGCCTGCCCACCAGTCCTGTTCCTCCGGTTACCAGTATCATTTTGCCGTGGGGGTTGAGATTTGCTTTTTAAATTCCTGGATCTGCGCATAGCCCAGGACCTGTAAACCGTACGATTTCATATTACAGGTAGTCTCGATTACGTTAATTCCGCTCCTGTACCAACTGATTACGTGCTCCCGTAATTGTTGAAAATGCAGTTCCGATTCAAGCAGGAACTCGTATTTTTCTATCAATCCACTGCTGAACGAGATAAAATTCCTGTCACCGGCATGAAAGTCCGAAACCGGCATCGACCGGTCTCCGGTGGCCAAATACGATCGCCATCCGGTAATCGCCAGGCGAATCACCTTCAGCTCACTGATGAAACTTTGAATTCCGCAGACTTCGATCCGCTCTTCGGAAATAACCAGTTTGCCCACCGGCCGTTTCAACAATTTCTTTCTTGTTTGCATGTAATAACGCACCGCCTGATAACCAAAAAACCCAATCCAGGCCAGCTGTGCAAGAAATGGAAGTATGCCGGTCACCATCAGGATAACAGTAGTTACCGCGAGGACGACCATGGTTGCATAGAAATAAAAGTTCCCCTTTCTGTTCACCTGGATAATATCGGCTTCGAATACCTGCATCAGTAATGATAGAATCCTTTTCCGGTTTTTCTTCCCAGTTCACCCGTTTCCACCTTAGCCAGCTGCAAAGCGGAAGGTCTGAGCCGCTCCGGTTTTCCGAGTGCCTCCCATACAATATTGCTCACGCTGTAATTGATATCCATTCCAATGAGATCCATCAGTTTGAACGGACCCATCCGGAAACCGCTTGCTTCCATCACCTCGTCGATGGTTTCCACCGTTGCCAACCCTTCTTCCACCAGTTTCATCGCCTCGAGATAATAATGGCGAGCCACCCTGTTTACGATAAACCCTGGTGAGTCGTTGCAGACCACCGGCGTCTTGCCCATGTATTTTGCCAGTTGAACCAGCATTTCAATTACCGCCGGATCGGTATCTGCTCCCTTCACCACCTCTACCAGCTTCATCAGCGGTGCGGGATTAAAAAAATGCATTCCCGCTACCCGCGAAGGATTGTCAGCTCCGGCAGCAATAGCCTTAATGGAAATTGAAGAGGTGTTCGTCGCAAAGATTACCTCGTTACCGTTGATGGCGGCAAGTTTCTTGAAAAGATCGGTTTTGGCATCCTTGTTTTCTATTATGGCTTCAATGATGACGTCAGCTTTGCAATCCGGAACTTTAGTGGTAAAACTGATCCGCGACTGCACCTGCTGCTGTTGTTCGACCGTGATCTTTTGTTTGGAAACAAGATATGCCAGGTTGCGATCAATGCCCGCCCGGCTCTTCTCCAGCATGGCTTCAGACAGGTCAAACTGGATAACCCGGAAACCCGACTGCGCTGCCACCTGTGCGATGCCGCTGCCCATGGTACCGGCCCCGCAAACGCAAATAGTCTTTATCTGGTTCATCCCTGCAAACATAACAGAAAGCGCGAAAACCAGCGGCTAATCACCGTCATATAAAAAAGCCGTTGCCTGGAGGCAACGGCTTTTTTTAGTTATCCTTACACTATACCGGCTCTGCCGACAACCGCTTCTGTTGTTTCTTCCGCTCCTCCTCGTCCAGGATCACCTTTCGCATCCGTATATTGTTCGGAGTGACTTCTATACATTCATCGTGCTGGATATATTCCATGCACTCCTCCAGTGTCAGCAGCGTTTTCGGGGCGATACTGGTTGCCGCATCACTTCCGCTGGCGCGGTGGTTGGTGAGTTTTTTCCCTTCGTTCGTATTCACCACCAGGTCTCCGGGTTTATTGTTTTCGCCTACGATCATACCCGCATAAACATCTTCTCCCGGATCAACGAAGAAAATACCCCTGTCCTGCAGTTTGTCCAGCGAATAGGCTGTAGTAGTGCCCTGCTCCTTACAGAACAGTACACCATCGTTCCTTCCGGGAATCTGACCTTTCCAGGGCTTATAATCCAGGAAACGATGCGCCATCACCGCTTCGCCGGCAGTCTGGGTAAGCATCTGTGTTCTCATACCAATCAAGCCACGCGAGGGTATTTCAAACTCCAGGTGCTGCATCTCACCCTTGGTTTCCATTACGTGCATCTCACCTTTTCTCCTCGTCACCAGGTCAATTACTTTCGAGGCAAACTCCTGCGGCACGTCAACAACCAGCGTTTCATAGGGTTCGCATTTTTTACCGTTAATCTCTTTAACAATCACCTGTGGCTGCCCTACCGTCAGTTCATACCCTTCGCGCCTCATCGTTTCAATGAGGATACCGAGGTGGAGGATACCGCGACCGTAAACCATGAAAGAATCCGCGTTGTCGCTGTCCTCAACCCGCAAGGCCAGGTTTTTTTCTGTTTCTTTCATCAGGCGGTCACGCAGGTGCCGCGAGGTAACAAACTTCCCATCTTTTCCAAAGAAAGGTGAGTTGTTGATACCAAAAAGCATATTCATTGTAGGCTCGTCAATGCTGATCAGTGGCAGCGCCTCGGGGTTTTCCAGGTCAGCGATCGTATCGCCGATATTGAAGTTCTCAAGCCCGACTACCGCACAAAGATCACCGGCAAGCACTTCGGTTACCTTTCTTTTACCCATCCCTTCAAAAACATATAACTCCCTTACACGGGTCTTTTTCACACCATCTTCCTGCACAAGCGAGATCGGCTGATTTTCTTTTATGGTGCCCCTGGCAACACGGCCGATAGCGATACGGCCGAGGAACGATGAATAATCCAGTGAAGTGATCTGCATCTGTAATGTTCCTTCCTCTACTTTCGGTGCCGGAACATACCTGATGATACCATCCATTAATGGAAGGATATCTTCTGTCGGCGTAAGTGAATCATTGAACCAGCCATTCTTGCCACTTCCGTAATAGGTAGGGAAGTTGAGCTGTTCTTCTGTCGCGTCAAGGTTAAAGAACAATTCGAAAACAGCGTCATGCACTTCATCTGGCCGGCAGTTTTCCTTATCCACTTTGTTGATTACAACGATGGGCTTCAGGTTTAACTGCAGCGCTTTCTGAAGCACAAAACGGGTTTGCGGCATCGGCCCTTCAAAGGCATCCACCAGCAGGATAACACCATCCGCCATCTTCAAAACCCTTTCCACCTCACCGCCAAAGTCAGAGTGACCCGGGGTGTCGATTACGTTGATCTTAACGTCTTTATAGGTTACCGATGCGTTTTTGCTGAAGATGGTTATGCCACGTTCCCGTTCGAGATCGTTACTGTCCATGATGAGTTCACCTGTTTCCTGGTTGTCCCGAAATACTTTGGTGGTGTGCAAGATCCTGTCAACCAGCGTAGTCTTACCATGGTCAACGTGTGCAATAATAGCGATGTTCCTTATTTCCATTGGGCGGCGAAGGTACGGTTTTGACCTGAGGGGAAAGCCTTAAAAGAAGTGAATATTGTGCTACCGGCTGCAGAACAGTTGTTGAGCTGTGGTTGCGTCGCACACTTGTGCAATAGTTCGTTGATCGTCAATCGCCGTTGGCCACTGCGGCCAGCCTGATAATCAAAAAAACCGCCTGATAATATTCACGATTAATGTGATGAGCAGGCTTGCCAGAATCATAGTAGTGATCGGAAAATAAAATCGAAAGTTCTCTTTCTCAATCCGGATATCCCCGGGCAACCTGCCAATCCAGTGAAACCGGTCATGAAAGAAATAAACAATCACTCCAATCAGGACGATCAGCAGACCGAACAACAAAATATATTTTCCTGTGTTTTGATCCATTGCCCGGATCAAAATTAGAACCCGGGCGTTATCAATTGTCCCGGTTGCTGCTTTCGCGTCCATTTCATGTTTTTTTAATGCAGCACCCCCGGCCACACAGTCCACCGGCTGCCTTCCTCCCTTTTACCTCCTTTCCTCCTCCGCTCTTCGTACCCGGATCCCGAGGTGAAGCGATGGAGGATGGATGGAGGATGGATGGAGGAAGGATGGAGAAACTTCTTCTTTTCCATGTTCCTGACTTGAATATCAATAGAATGGGATTGCTGCCTTTTTATTTGAGTAAACTGCGTTCTCCCACCATCCCCCTTATTTTGCCTATTTTTCACCTTCAATCGCCAGCACTATGCCCAGAAGTATCATCGCCGGCATCGGCATGTATGTTCCCGAAAATGTGGTTACCAACCACGACCTGCAGCAATACATGGACACCAGCGATGAATGGATCCAGGAGCGCACCGGTATCAAAGAAAGAAGGTTTGCGCATCGGACAGACGAAACCACCACCACAATGGGGGTTGAGGCGGCAAAAATCGCGATTGAAAGGGCAGGTATCGCGGCGCAGGATATCGACTTTATCGTGTTTGCCACACTTTCTCCCGACTATTATTTTCCGGGTTGTGGCGTGCTGGTGCAGCGCGCGCTGCAGATGAGAGAGATCGGCGCCCTGGACGTGCGCAACCAGTGCAGCGGGTTTGTGTACGCACTCAGTGTCGCTGACCAGTTTATCCGCACGGGCACATATCGGAACATCCTTGTGATCGGTGCTGAAAAACATTCGTTCGGACTTGATATGAGTACGCGCGGAAGGAACGTGTCGGTGATCTTTGGCGATGGCGCGGGCGCTGTCGTCCTTCAGCCTTCAGAAGATAAAAACCGTGGTATTCTCAGCACACATCTGCACAGCGATGGTTCGGAAGCGGAGATCCTCGCAATGTATAACCCTGGAACACATGCTAACCATTGGAAATCTGGACTGGCGGATTTCGACGACGCCGCCATTGCAGAAATGTTCATGAGCCATAAAATGATTGATAATGCCCAACTCTTCCCGTTTATGGACGGACAGGCAGTGTTTAAAAAAGCAGTGGTGAAATTCCCGGAGGTGATCATGGAGGCCTTGTCGCAGCATGATTATAGCCCCGGGGACCTCAAAATGCTCATACCCCACCAGGCAAACCTCCGGATCGCGCAGTTTGTCCAGCACAAACTTAAGTTAAGAGATGAGCAGGTATACAACAACATCCAACGCTACGGGAACACCACAGCCGCCTCAATACCAATAGCCCTGTGTGAAGCCTGGCAGGAAGGCCGGGTACAGCAGGGAGACCTGGTATGCCTGGCCGCGTTCGGCAGTGGCTTCACCTGGGCAAGCGCATTGTTAAAGTGGTAGCGTTTTTGATACTTCGATGTAAATTCATTTTATGAAATTCACTCTTTTCATCATAGCCAGCTTCTTCTCTATTATCACTACAGCACAGCAAAATACGTTCAAACTGAGCGCCCAGAAACAGATACTGACTATTCACCTCGATGAGGACAACAGTAATAAAAAGGTCACTATCGATACCAAAGAAAAAATCGCAAACGTGCAGCGCCTGAGCATTCGGGGGCTGGCACCTGAACTCGACAAAGACTGGGTTCGCACTTTCCAGATCGCAGCCTCTGAAACTGCGGAAGCAAAGGTTACCATGGAAGCTGATAAGGAATCCGTTTATAACTACGGCCTGAAGGAACTCATTGCGAAACTCGGAACCGGTACATGGAAAATATACAGCCTTGCGGTTCCGAAAGATGCCGCAAAAGCAGCCGCCGTTAAATCAAAACGGGTTCTGGTTGCTACCTTAGCGGTCATTTGACCATGAGTAATTTCATATTTCTTGTAAACCCTGTATCGGGCACTGTGCGAAAGGCCGGTGTGATAGATCTCATTAAACAACAGGCTTCAGCCTCTGGCTCAGCAGCGGAAATCGTTGAAACCAGGCCAGATGGCAACTACGACCACCTCCTTTCAAAAATTGCTGGTGACGGTTCCACCCGTGTCATCATCGTAGGGGGTGATGGAACGGTGAACCAGGCTGTCAATGGACTGCGGAACACCGTCGCAGATTTTGGTATTATTCCCATGGGCTCAGGGAATGGGCTTGCTTATGCGGCGGGCATACCCAGGCAGCCGGCACTCGCCCTGAAACTCGCGTTCAGCGGCCAGTCAAAACCTGTAGACGGATTCCTGGTAAATGGTCAATTCTCGTGTATGCTTACAGGCCTCGGCTTCGACGCACAGGTAGCGCACGATTTTGCAAATAAAGCCTCCCGCGGCCTCATGACCTATACCCGGCAGACACTGATACAGTATTTCCGCGCCGGGACCTATCCGTTTGAACTGGCAGTTGGCGACTTCCATTTTTCAACGAATGCATATTTTATCAGCATCGCAAACAGCAACCAGTTCGGCAACAGGGTCACTATCGCTCCCCAGGCCAGCCTCAGCGATGGCTTGCTGGACATAGTAGTCGTACAGAAAATGAATAAGGCGCTGCTCCCGTTTGCTGTACTGAGACAGCTACGCGGCACCAACCGGATGCAGGTTCTGGCGGCGGAAGCGCTTAAAAAAAATATCATCTACTTTCAGTCCTCGTCGATAAAAATTACAAATCCGGGAAGAGCACCACTGCACATTGACGGTGAACCAAAAGAGACCGCAGGCAGTTACCAGATATCGGTGCTGCCGGGTTGTTTCCGGCTGATACAACCTTAAAACTGTCCATGTCCTTACCTTCAGCGCAATGACTCATTCGTTGAATCGGCTCCTGGCTTACTGATGTCCAGCAATCGCTGAAACTCTCTCGTATTACCGATGTTATCAAGTGAACGCCGGATATCTTTTTTTTCCGCCGCGGTGAGGTGATAGCTCAGGGATGCGTGTGCTTCCAGTTTCGAGGGTACATATTGAAGATTAACACGGTGGAGTTCGCCGCCATAAGCGCTGAACATATATTGCAACTGGTCGTCGAGGTAGTAATCCTGCAGTTTGTAATAGTTATTCTGCAGCAGCCAGATCGGGCCTGTTACCTCCCCGAAGAAATTACCCGAACCTTCTTCCGTCGCCTCCCACTCGCCAAGTCTGCGTCCGCGGATCTGCACAATCACCACTTTACCGGTATTCTCCTTCAGCCATTCTTTGAAATTGTGCATGAACCGGAGTGCGGACTCAAGTCCATAGTTGTCACGCAAACCCGCGTCCATTGCATCCACCATTGGCCGTGTGGGCAAAAGCACGTTCGGCAGAACATATGGAAACGTCGCATTCAGCCTCAGTGCAGAAAGAATCCTGGTATTATAAGGATTGTTATTCCTGAACAGGCTCAGGTAATCCACTGCGTCGGGATCGCCCGCATAAAGATTAGATGTGTCTGTAATCGCCCGCATGAAAAACCGCGCAGGATGTGTACCGATGATCACCTGTCTTCCGTCGGTGGTGATCACCGAATGAAAAAAAATGAGCGGGATCTCGGCCTTGCGTTCTGCTTCTGCATAATCTCCGAGTTTCTTATCGAGGATTCCGCCTGTATTGCTGTTAAAACGTTGTTCAAAATAATAGCCGCGATCTTTCACGTAATGCTGACCACCTATTGTAACGGTTTGCGTGGGCGCCAGCAGGTCAGTAGTCACAAAAGAAGAGAAAATCGTGTTCAGCAGGTCCTTCGATACGTTATCCGAATATTGTTTATCCTGCAGGTTGATTCCGGCGCCATGCTGCTTCATCCTGTACAACTCTCTGAAATATGCAGCTCCGAGCAGGCCACCGGAAGCGCCGGTGATCATGAACGTCTTCTTCATGAACTCACCATTGGTTAGACTGTCCAGCCTTTGCATTGCGTCAACAGTAAATGCGGAACTGCGCAGCCCTCCTCCGCTCACGTTCACCAGGTACATAACCGGTTTATCCACGCCCTGCCTTCTCTTCCAGTTATTAAGGATTTCTATGTATTGCTTTTTATCCGCTTCCACATTTTCCGGCGAGGCCATTCGAAGAATAGCGTTACGCGTATATTCTTCACGTTTATCCTTGTCGTACACCAAACCATAAACTTTATTCCTCGGATCGATCAGGTGTTCCTTGTACATCCAGTTCATAACGAAGTATGCGGCTATGAGCAGTGGCACACTCCAGGATTTCAGAAACAGGGAAAACGCACCGGCAACTGCAATCAGGACCGCAAAGAATATGGCAACACTGGCTGCGGCCGGTATCTGGAAGTAGGGGCTGCCGGATAAAAAGCTGACACCGATCAGAAAAAGAAAAGCAATAAGCACCGCAATGATGGCCGCGATGTGATGGCGCTTGAATATTGAATCCAGAAACTCCTCGCTGTAATGCCTTACGTCTCTCGGTTTGCGCACGCGGAGCCTTGCACTCAGGAACCAGTCGCAGCGGATCTCTCCTTTTGAGGGCGGCAGCGAAGTTCTGCGGGAAGCAATAGTGTAAATCTTGTTTGCCCTGCTGAGCTTTTTACCGATACGCCGGTATACACGTTTGTCGATCACATAAAAATAGAAGAATGCGGCGGCTACCGCAATGTTGAGACCCAACAGGAATCCTGCTACCAGCTTCAGCATTTCCACCGCTGAGATCAGTTGCTGGAAGCGGTTATATTCGAGTGCTTTATAAAAATACAGCAGGAGAAACAACGTCGGAAGTATCCCGTTATTAATGCAGTATTTGAGGAAAGGCTGCGCGGTTGTCGCCAGAAAACGGATATGACGGGTATGAAGAATAAAAGTAGTGATGTGCCAGCTCATGATGAATACGCCAATCGCAAGCCCTACCAGCGCCGTAGCAAGAAAGTCAACCTTGTTCATGTACTCCGGCGCCAGGAACAGGGAGCGTGCACCAAATGATTTCAGGAAAAAACCACTCACTGTTGCAAAGAATACATACCAGAAAACCAGGAATACCTGATACCGGCGAAAGTGCAGGAAAAAAAGCTGCACGGGCAATGAGTAAAAGATGCCGGAAAGATATTTCTTCATATGCAGGGAAAAGATACCGTAAAAACTGATCAACTACTCTAATATGACCACCGGGTCAGGTAAAAAGCTGCCGTGAGCACCAGCAACAGCACCATACCGGTCACCTGGTGCAGCAACGCCAGTGATTCAAATACACCAAATTTCCCGCGCACGATGTTCAGACTGTTCAAAACTGCTAAAACGCCGAGCGTTACCTGAACAATCACAAGGACCAGTACCCAGTTCCGCAGGCGGTTGAACAGCCGCGATTCGCGATACCGACGCGCCAGGATCCACCAGCCAATCAGCATCAGCAACAGGATATAAGCAATAGTACGGTGGATAAAATGAACCGCGAGATGACTGTTCACCCATGACTCACCCGCGATATCCGGCACAAATGTCCCGTTCATATCCGGCCATGTTGGAGCCACCGTAGCTGCACGTAATCCGGCCATGAAAGCACCATAGATCAACTGCAGCATGAGCAATACGAAGACCGGCAATGTAAAATTCCATAAAGAAGAACTGGTTATTAAGTCGCGTTTCCGCACTGTGAGCTTCATTCCGAACACCAGCGCATAGCAGATCAGTACCATCGCCGCAATAAAATGTACTGCCAGCCGGATATGGCTCACATAAACGTCCTGATCGTTCAATCCGCTTTGAACCATTATCCATCCGATCGCGCCCTGCAATCCTCCCAGGAGAAAAAGAATGACCAGCGGCATCACCATCCATTTGCGGAAATAGCCTTTCACCAAAAAGTATATAAAAGGTATAGCAAACGCAATCCCGATAAGCCTGCCCCAGTTACGGTGAAACCATTCCCAGAAATAGATGAATTTAAAATCGGAAAGGGTAAAATGATTGTTGATGTATTTGTACTGAGCTATCTGCCGGTATTTTTCGAAGGCGGTTTGCCATGCCGCTTCATTCATCGGTGGCAGCGCTCCCATGATCGGCTTCCATTCAGTGATCGACAACCCCGACCCTGTGAGTCGGGTGATACCCCCGAGCAATACCTGCACGATCAGCATACCTACACCGATAAAAACCCAGTTCGCAATGATTTTCTGTGACCGCTCCTCATTCATGGGGTTCGCCATACATACACATTTACCTGAAAGACAGCTGCAAATTTATTGGCTCGCACTGTGAAAAACTTTTTTCCGGCAAAAGATCACCGGAAAACTTTCTGAATTCGATATTCGCAGCGATGCTGAAGCCTTTTTACCAGGACCTTTTGATCGAAGCCGGATGCGACGAGGCTGGCCGCGGATGCTATGCCGGGCCGGTATTTGCTGCAGCAGTGATCCTTCCAACCGACTTCGCGCATCCCGATCTGAACGACAGCAAACAGGTTGCCCCGGAAAAAAGGGAAGAGTTAAAGAAGTTCATTAAAGAACACGCGGTTGCTTATTCCATCGGCATGGTGGACAACGACGAGATCGACCAGATCAACATCCTGCAGGCTTCATTCAAAGCCGTACACCTTGCACTGGATAAACTGAAGAAAAGACCGAAGTTCATCCTTATGGATGGAAACCGGTTCAAACCTTACCGGAGGATCAAACACGAATGCATCATTAAAGGCGATGGCATCTTTGCAAGCATCGCTGCGGCCAGTATTCTTGCAAAGACCGCCAGGGATGCGTATATGAAGAAACTGCACCGTGAATTTCCATACTATGGGTGGAAGACGAATAAGGGTTATGGCACGCCTGAACACCGCGCGGCAATAGAAGAACATGGCCTCAGCCGGTACCACCGCAAAAGTTTCAACATCATGAACATGCAGATGAGCATGTTCGATGATGACTACGAAGCCATTATCGGCGATACCAGTTTGCCGCTTTAACCCGCAAATTCCCCCAGCCCCTGCCGGATCACTTCGTAGGGTTCTGAAGTACAGTCGATGATGGTTGAAGGTGTCAATCCCCCGATTCCACCATCCACCACGATATCAACCTGCTTATCGAATTTATCAGCAATCAGTTCAGGGTCGGTATACTCTTCTACCATCTCGCCAGGCAATGAAGTGGAAAGAATCGGCCGCCCGAGTTCATGCACAATGCTGCGGGCTATAGTATGGTCCGGCACCCGAAGACCGATGGAATGCCTTTTTGATTGCAGTATCCTGGGTACCTCCCGGCTTGCAGGCAGAATAAACGTATATGGACCCGGGAGGTGTTGCCGGAGTAACCGATACAATGGCGTTGAAATCGACTTTGTAAACCGGCTCATGTCACTGAGATCATAACACACAAAACTGAGCAGCGCTTTCTGGGGATCGATGTTCTTGATCCGGCAGATACGCTCAACGGCTTTGGGCTGGAAAATATCGCAACCGAGGCCGTAAATAGTATCTGTCGGATAGATAATTACGCCGCCTCCGTTCAGGCAGTCGATGATCGTTCGCAGGTTACGCGGATTGGGATTATCCGGATGCAGTTTCAGCAATAAAGCCATACCTAAACTTATGATTTTATTGGATGGCAACTGAAATTATACCAGTTTCCATGCTGCCGTTGCCGCTTTCACCAAACATTTTATTTTTGCTTTCAAATACCCCTTTTATGCAGCTGAAGCAGGTTGATGTTGCAGGTAACATAGACAGGGAAACGTTCCGGCAGAAATATTACGAACCGCAGGTACCAGTGGTCATCCGCGATCTTTCGAAACAATGGCCAGCGTTAACTAAATGGAACTGGGACTATCTCAAATCTGTAGCTGGTGATCAGAAAGTTGGTATTTACAATAATGTAAAAAGTGACGCTTTCACCCCTGTAAACAGGGCCGATGATTACGCATATTTTGGAGATTACATCGATATGATCCGCAAAGGACCCGCAGCCTGGCGGATTTTTCTTTTCAATATATTCAACTGTGCACCCCGGCTCAGGAATGATTTCAGCTGGCCGGAGGAGTTGATGAGTGGATTCGTGAAACGATTCCCGATGCTGTTCGTTGGCGGCCAGGGATCAGTTACACATATGCATTTTGACATCGACCTCAGCCATATCATGCACACACAGTTTGCAGGCAGGAAAAGAGTATTGTTGTTTCCATTTGAGCAGCAATACAAACTTTATCGTAAGCCCTTCGAGGTGCTGAGCCTGGCAGACTTCACGCATTATTGGGACCCGGAGAAAAGCAGGGTAGATTATGACCGCTTCCCCGCGATCCGCGAGGCCTCCGGTTACGAGGTGATTCTTGAACATGGAGACACGCTTTTCATGCCGGGTGGATACTGGCACCACATGGAATACCTGGATAGCGGCTTCGCAATGAGCCTCCGGGCGCTCAACGACCAGTTTACGGCAAGGGTGAAAGGACTCTGGAACATCGTAGGGATGCGCAACATCGATACACTGCTCAAAAGAACAGCTCCCCAGACCTGGCACGACTGGAAAAAAAACAGGATATACGAGAAAGCGGCTGCAGTATAACCGATACGGAGATCCGTCAAGCCTGAAACTGTTTCGACTTCAGAAACATTTCGCCTGCGTTTAAGCGAACCGTTATAAATTTGTTACCCATTACAAATTTTAATCATTAAACCATATCACTATGGCATTTCATTTACCGGCTTTACCTTATGCACCCGATGCGCTGGAGCCCTGGATAGACAAACAGACAATGGAAATTCACCACGGCAAACATCACCAGGCTTACGTAGACAACCTCAACAAAGCGGTTGCCGGCACCGGGAACGAAAACAAAAGCCTCGACGAGATCCTGAAAAATGTCGGCAGCCTGCCTGCAGCAGTCAGGAATAATGGCGGCGGTCACTGGAACCACACCTTTTTCTGGGATACTCTTGCCCCGCACGCCGGCGGAGAGCCAACAGGCGCGCTTGCAGAAGCAATTACAAGCACTTTTGGATCCTTTGATGCGCTGAAAGAAAAAGTAAATACTGCGGGAGCTACCCGCTTCGGCAGCGGATGGGCCTGGCTTATACTGAAAGATGGTAAGCTGGAAGTGACGTCTACTCCTAACCAGGACAATCCGCTAATGGATGTTGCGGAAGTAAAAGGAATACCACTGCTGGGGATCGATGTGTGGGAACATGCTTATTACCTGAAATACCAGAATCGCCGTCCTGAATATCTCGGCAATATCTGGAATGTGATCAGTTGGGCGAAAATATCCGAACGTTTTGCTGCGGCGAAATAAAGCGGCATATCAGCACTTCGTTGGCATAATATTCTAATTTTAGTCCCGCTGTTTTCCAGCGGGATTTTTTTTACAATGAATAAATCAC
>DASVBM010000495.1:0-10287 GCA_036375835.1 Chitinophagaceae bacterium
TTCCGCCTGAGATCGTTCCTACCGTCCAGGTGAAATTGCTGGGGGCTGAAGCGGTAAGCGCGATGTTGGTGGCAGTGCCACTACAGATGGTTGAGGTGTTGGCGGTAGTAACCGCGGGTATGGGGTTCACCGTAACCGTAACGGTTGAGGGTGTGCCCACGCACCCGAGGCTGGATGTTGGCGTTACACTATATGCCACTGTACCCGCCGTACTATTGCTGGGGTTCGTGAGCGTCTGCGCGATCGTAGCGCCGGATGCCGCTGTGGCACCGGTGATACCGCCGGTGATCGTTCCGATCGTCCATGCGAAATTACTTGCAACAGAGGCCGTAAGCGGAATATTGGTGGCCGAGCCACTACATATAGTTGACGTAGTGGCACTGGTGAGTACAGGCGCAGGATTAACGGTAACAGTAATAGTATATGCAGAACCCACGCAACCCAGGCTGGACGTTGGAGTAACCAGGTATTGCACCGTGCCGGCGGTTGTGGTGCTCGGATTAGTGAGCACCTGGCTGATTGCCGCGCCGCTGCCCGCAGCAGCACCAGTAATACTACCGGTGATCGTACCGATTGTCCATGTATAAGTACTTGTAACTGTAGCCGACAAGTTGATGTTCGTTGAAATGCCGCTGCAGACGGTAGCAGTGTTGGCAGTGGTAACCACCGGGGTCGGATTTACTGTTACTGTATAAGTAAACACCGGGCCCGGGCATCCATTAGCTGTGGGCGTGATCTGGTATTGTACGGCTATTGGCGAGGTCGTGGTATTGATCAAGGCCTCGGTGATCGGGTTTGAAGTCTGGCCGCTCACCGCCGCATTGGAAATGCCTGCTACCGCAGCGCGGCTCCAGCTGTAGGTAGTACCTACCACGTCGGCGGTGATGGTATAGTTCTGGGCAACTCCGCTACAGGCTGTACCTGTTGAAGCACTGGTGATATTGGGCGTAGGCGATGACGAAATCGTTACCGACGCAGTGACCGGGTTACAGTCTGTGCTGTCTGTGACCGCAACCTGGTAAGTACCCGGCGTACTTACTGTGGGGTTCCGGATGGTAGAGGTAAATCCTCCCGGCCCTGTCCAGCTATAAGTATAGCCTGCACCGCTGTTTCCACCGCTGGCAGTTGCCGTAAGTTGAATACTGCCTCCACCTGTACATATTATAGGAGTGTTGGGTGAGATAGATACAGTCAATGCGGGATAAACATACATGCGCACCGTATCCCGCGCCAGGGTACCAACCGCGCAACCTGATTTGGTTCCGCTGACCTCGTAATCGATATAACCACCGGGAGGTACAGTAGTCGCCGTATAGTTTACCGTATCCGTTTTCGTAGGAGGGGTCGGCGTTAAATTCGAATTATATGCACCCGCTGCGCCCGGTGCTACAGACGTCCAGGCAATTGTTGATTCCGTTAAACCGGTAACATACATAAGCCCGTTACACACCCCGCCTACCCTTACCGCTTTATTTTCTGAAGCGCCAAAACCCCGGCTCGCAGAAATAGTATAGTCTGGTTTATCATTACCGGGCTTACAGAAAGTGATACAGAAAGTGGTTTTACCAGAAACGCAAAGTGGCGTGCCGAGAGAAGTTAAACCACCGCAATCCAGCTGGTAATAAGCCGACGAGCCCGGAGGCGCCGGATTTGCTACGTTAAATCCAACTTCAGTTGTACTGGGGTTTACCGTAACAATGAAAACAATACAGTTATTGTCTCCGCAGGCGCCGTCGTTCCTGGAAATATTGAGGGCACCGGCGTCCAGAACCCAGATCGTGTCTGCTTTGGCAGAGAGGTCGACATTTACGATCGTTGCTGTTGGATCATAGGTACACTGCGCATCCAGCTTTCCGGTGAAAAAGCAACATCCGAACAATAAAAACAATAAGTAGAATTTCCTCATACGATGTCGGTTAACAATCTCTACCCCCCTGGTCAGGAAGCAGTTCGGTGTTCATTGAAAGGCGGGAAGGGTTGAACCTTCAGGGAATAACGGAATTTCAGATGTTTTATTGCTGGTTTTTTAACAATCCTCTTACGTCCGGAGGGAGATAAAGGTATATAGATCAGCAAATTATACATATCCGCCTCAGCTACAATTTTTTCCCACATCGGGCTCACAGGTTTAAAAAAAGCTGTAAGGAGAATCCGGAGCATAAAAAAAGTTGTCCGGCAGGACAACTTTTTGAGATTCGGTGATTCAGGATCCTGGTCAGAACGCAGTATCCGTGTTCAGTCCGTAAGGCTGAAACTGCGGTTCTTCATTATAGATCCATTTGTACAAGGCGTTTCGCATAGTGGTAAACCAATTGGCTTTTTTCAGATCCCATGGCTCGTAATAATCCACCCTGGCTATCTGAACCTTCATCAGCACGGTGTTCTTGTTCGGCCGGATCGGGAATAATTCCGGAGGCAACAGGTTAAGTTGCTCAGGATCATCTACGATCACTGCCTTTCCGTGAACCTGCACCCGGTGTTTTTTACCCTTTTTATAAAACTGCAACTGCGCAGGAAATTCGTGCTCAAAATATTCCAGGCCCTGGGAGGGACGATTTACATAAAACCAAACCTGCCCCAGATCATCCACCTGCGAAATCCGAACAACGCTCACCGGTAACCTGAGTACAGAAGTGCTGTAATTGTAGAACAACGCATTCTCCAGTTGGTGTATCTTGTCTTTCAGGAACTGAATCTGTTTGTCGGTTAACATACTTATGTTGTTTAGTCCACCCTGAATAATTCAAATGGAGTACCGAAGTGCCGAAACCGACCTTAAGTTTGGACTTTCTGTCGCGCTGAGGAAAAGCATCTACATACAGCCGTTACAACCGCCTCATTTAAGAGTGGCAGGCGATTTTCTTTATTCAGGACAAATGAAGCTTTATGATGCGAATGAATGAAGAAGGGCAAAAGAAACTGAGAGAGCTGGTTGAGGATATTAAGACCTGTATGTTCACTACCACCGACGAAAACTGCGTTGTTTTCAGCCGGCCGATGTTTACGGTCAGCCTTGATAATGAATTTAATTTGTGGTTTTTTGTAAACGAATCGTCAGATAAGATGAAGGATATCATGCCGGGAAAGGAAGTCACACTGGTATATTCCCATCCCGGGAAAAATGCCTATATGAATATCACCGGCCATTGTACTATTTCTTACGACCGTGAGAAAATGAAAGCGATCTGGACGCCGGCCCTGAAAGCCTGGTTCCCGGAGGGTATTGATTCCCCATCCGTCTGCCTGCTGAAGGTGGTGATTGACGAAGCGGGGTATTGGGATAATTCCTCAAATGATATGGTCTGCCTCCACAAAAACGAACCACACATAACTTACCAGGATGAGGAGGAAACGGAAGATTTTATTCCACAAACTTCTCACTGGTAAATTATTCTACAAAACTGATCGTAAACTGTGTGCCCGCGTTCAGTGCGGAGCGCACATCGATCTTCGCTTTATGCGATTGCAGGATATTTAACGATGAAGCCAGCCCTAAACCTATTCCATTCCGCTTAGTGGTAAAATAAGGCTCGAATAAACGGGAAAGATTTTCTTCCGCAATGCCGCAGCCGTTATCGCGGATGTTTAATATATGCCTGTTGTCGCGGCTGTTGATAGAAATTTTCAATTCGCCGGTTTTTTCTTCAACAGCTTCAACGGCATTGATCACAAAATTGAGTAATGCCAGTTTGAGTTTATCCTTATCAGCGCGGATGACGGCTTCCTGGTCGGGATACTCCTTCTCCAGTTTAATGTTTCGCAGTTTAATGCGGTCGATTGCCATCGACAAAGTCTCATCCATTATATCCTGCAGGCTGTGCGGCTGGAAGTTCAGGTCATAAGGCCTGGATGATTCCAGTAATTCCGTAATCAGGTTGTCGATTCGCTTTGAATTACGCTGGATGATATCAAAATAGATCTGGTCGTCTTCGCTGCGCGGCTCCGTCAGTAACTGGTCCACCGACATGTTGATATTGTTCAGCGGGTTCCGTACCTCGTGCGCCAGCGTGCGGATCAGCCTTCCTGTTGCAGCCAGTTTTTCGATCTGCAGGTTCGCCTTTTCCGTCTTTTTAATATTGGTGATATCATGAAGAATCCCCTGCAGGATAAACGAATTGTCTTTATCCGTTTGAATTCCCACAGAAAGAATGCAGGCTTTCTTTTCCTTGCTTTTAGTCTGCACTTCCAGTTCAAGGTCCCGCACCTCGCCGGAGTCTGACAGTTGATCCTGCAATACTTTGGTTGCTTCCGGCGACAGCAGTTCATAGAAGTTCATCCCGATCAGTTCCCCGCGCTTGTATCCCATTAACTCACAGGTAGCCGGATTTACGTCCTTGAACCTGAACTCAGGATCGGCAAGGAATACCGCGTCTTTTGACTTTTCGAAAATGTTCCGGTATTTTTTTTCGTTCTCCCGCAAAGCCTGCACAGAAGCGCTCCGCTCGAGTGCATAACGGATACAACGTTCCAGTTTCTCCGTGTTGAGCTCGGACTTTATCAGGTAATCCGTAGCACCCGTCTGCATCGCCTTGATATCAATCGCATGATTTCCCTTACCCGTAAGCAGGATGATCGGCTCCTGGCAATCCATCTCCATCGCCTGCTTCAAAAGGTCCAGGCCGGTCTTTGCGCCCAGCCTGTAGTCAACGAAATATATCTGGTGTGTCCGGCGACGAATGTGGTCCAGCGCCTCATCGTAATTGTAACACCAGTCAATCCGGGACTGGTTCTCCGGGATCAGCTGAATATAATCGGATATAATCAGGAAATCGTCTTTATCATCATCAATGACAAGAATCTTTACCGAAGAGAAATTAATATTCATTGTGAGCGCTTGGGGTCTGTTTAAAAGAAAGTGGCTGTTCGAACGAGCAGCCACTGTCAAAACTATTCATTATTGAATTCCTGGTACTGCTGCATCTTGTTGTACAGCGTTTTCCGGTCAATGTCCAGGAGTTTTGCCGCTTTACTTTTGTTATAGTTGGCTTTTTTCAGTGCCTGAAGGATCATCTCGTATTCGGCATCACGGCTGGCGCTCTTCAGCGAAGTGGGACTCGGATCAGCCTTTAAGGCGCCCGGCGTGGTTACCCCGCTTGTCTCAGCTGCCGGTTTCTCGAACTGCAGTTTCCTGAAGTTGATGATCTCAAAAGGCAGTGACCTGGCTTCTATATAGTCGCCGTCGGTCAGCAGGGCAGCGCGTTTGATCACGTTCCTTAATTCCCTGAGGTTGCCATACCAGACATAATTCCGGAATGCCTCTTCCACTTCTTTATCAAAACCTTTGATCTGCTTACCCAGTTGCTGCGTAGTAACGTTCAGGAAATGGTCGGCATACAACATAATGTCCTGGCTTCTTTCGCGCAGCGGTGGAATGTCGATACTGAACTCGTTGAAGCGGTGGAAAAGGTCTTCGCGGAATTTCCCTTTACGGGTGGCATCCCACAGCCTTTCGTTACTTGCTACGATGATCCTTACGTCCAACGGAATATCCTGCAGGCCACCTACCCTTCTCACCTTTCTTTCCTGGATCACGCGCAGCAGTCCAACCTGGATCTCGTATGAAAGGTTTGCAATCTCATCAAGAAAGATCGTTCCGCCGTTGGCATTCTCGAAGCTGCCGATCTTTTGACCTACTGCGCCGGTGAAAGATCCTTTCTCGTGACCGAACAGTTCACTCATCGCAAGATCCTTCGACAAAGCGCCGCAATCGATCGGGATAAACGGTTTGTCTTTACGACGGCTGCGTTTGTGTATCTCCAGTGCCAGCCCTTCCTTTCCACTGCCGCTTTCGCCGTGTATGATGACGCTGTAATCCGTTGGCGCAACCAGCTCTATCTGCCGGTAAATTTCCTTCATCGCCTGGCTGGATCCGAACAGGTAGTCCGGTGAATCCATAGACGATGACGCAGCGCGGCGGCGGGTAACCGTACCATTTGCTGAAGCCGGTTCCTGGCTGGTTACCGGGGCTGCTTTTTCATTAGCCGCACTTTCCAGCGCTTTACGGATGGTAACTACGATCTCATCGGGAAACAAGGGTTTGGTGATATAATCATAGGCGCCCATTTTCATGATTTCCACAGCGGTCTTGATGTCGCTGTAGGCGGTGATCACCAGTACGGGTATGTGGTAGTAACGTTCTTTTATCTTGGTCACTACCTCACTTCCGTCCATATCACCCAGCCGGAAATCGGTCATCACCAGGTCAGGAGAAACGGATTCCAGCATATCGAGGGCTTTTTTCCCGTTGTAAGCTTCAAAAACCTCGAAACCCTGTCTTGTCAGGAAACGGTTGAGCATTAAACAGGTGTCCCTATCGTCATCAATAACCAGGATCTTTTGCATAGCGGCAACTTTATTATTCTTAAATGATTTAATTGTACAGGGAAACTGCAGGTCCTGATTCATCGTACGCTGTTCCTTCCGGTGCAGTTTATCAAGTGTAACAGCACATCAGCATATTTTATACCTAACCTCGCTGCCTGCCCTGCCGCTGTTTCCGCTGATGTTTTAAAAATCAAATTATTATTCCATGACCTTGTACCCCGGGCTACCGTTTTCCTGCTGCCGCAACAAGCTGTTAACAGCTGTAGATCAGCCACTAAACCGCTCCCCGATTCCACAAAACGGGGATTACGGCGGCTCTACAGTTTGTTGCGTTTAGTTAACAAATTTCCTGTTTTTACCCCGTTAACCGGCCTGTTTAGCCCGGAATCCGGGAATTTTCTTCTACAATCTGGGGAATCCTGATATCCCGGCGGCCGCGATTACTCAAAAAATTCTTATCGTTTTTAAGCCTCCACCGCTTTGGCAGGGGTTTTTCTCAATATATGGTATGACCACAAAGAAAAAAGTATTAATTATTGATGATGAGGAGGATGCATGCCTACTGCTGAAACGGTACTTCAGCAGGAAGAACTGCGAGGTGTACTGCTCGTATACCCTTGCCGACGGTCTGCAGCAGCTGAGGAAAATGCAGCCTGATATGGTCTTCCTGGATAATAACCTCCCGGATGGCCTGGGATGGGAACTCTCGTTGCCCCTGATATGCGAGTACCCGCAATTGGAACTGCACCTGATCTCCGCCTATAACAACAGCATGCTTGACTATAACAAGATGAACAAGGAAGTGAAGGTCTGGCAGAAGCCCATCTCGTTTCAGCAACTGGACGAGCAGCTTTCTATGCAAAAGGCGTCTTGATTGCTTAATTTTGCCGGTAACACAACAACAATATGGGCATACTCCGGCAGATCGCAGAATACCTGTATATCAAAAAAAGAGATCCGAACCAGCCACGCACCCGGTTTGTAAAGTATATGCACGGCATGAACCGGATCTCGATTCTTATGTTTCTCGCAGCACTACTGATCATGCTGTTCCGCTTTGTTATCATCCCGCTTTTCCGGTAAGGTCCGCCCAGGCTTTCATCGATGTATCGATCAGGCCGTCCACACCTTTCCGGAGTGGCGTTGCGGACAGTAATCGTTAATTCTCACCGGCGCTGCGTCCTCAACGCTATCTTTGCCGGGACTGCATGAAAAAAATCGACTGGTACATACTCAGGACATTTATCGTCACTTTTTTCTTCGTGTTGCTGCTGTTCACGGTTATCGGCGTTGTCATCGATATCAGTGAAAAAACAGACGACTTCGTAAAGTCGGGGCTGGGGATGACGGATATAATCACGAAGTACTATTTCGGTTTTGTTCCGCGTATCGGTGCCATGCTCTTCCCGCTGTGGGTGTTCATCGCGGCCATATTTTTCACCTCGAAGATGGCAGGACGCAGTGAAGTCATCGCGATTCTTGCCAGTGGTACCAGTTATAACCGTTTCCTCCGGCCGTATTTCTTCGGCGGCCTGCTCTTCGCACTGATGCTATGGATGATGCAGCGCTGGGTGATACCGCGGGCGAACGAGATATTCTCCGTTTTCCAGGTTACCTATATCGATAAGAATTCGGGTTATAAAGACATTCTTCCCGGACAGGAGAATACCCGGTATGTTAAGCTGGACTCGTTCACCTATGCCGGCTTCCGGTATTTCGATACGATCTCAAAATCGGCCGGGCCGTTTTTCATGCACCGCATCAGGGACAATAAGCTGGTCTATAACCTGCGCGCCGAATCGATCCGCTGGGATACGAGCGGAAGGCAAAACCGCTGGCTTCTGACCGGAGTGGTAGAAAGAACGATCCGCGGGCTGGATGAGAGCGTCAGTTTCAGTCCGCAGCAGTACAGGCAGTTCGACCTGCGGCCGGTAGAGCTGAACCTGGATGAATACTCGAAAGATAAACTGGCCACGCCGGAACTGCGCCAGCTGATCCGGCGCGAAGAGATGCGGGGCACTGAAGGTATCAACGCCATGAAGGTAGAATTGTATAAGCGGGACGCCACCCCCTTCGCCGTTCTGATACTTGCGCTGATCGGCGGCATCATCGCCAGCCGTAAGGTACGTGGCGGCAGTGGCATGCACCTGGCCATAGGCATCACCGCGGCGGCAACGTATATATTGCTTGACCGCTTCTCAACGATCTTTTCAACCAAGAGCAACTTCCATCCACTGCTCGCAGCCTGGCTGCCGAACATCATTTTTTCTTTTGTCGCATTTTATTTTTATCGCAAAACCCCCAAGTAACGCGATCGGCTGACCAGAATCATGTGATTTTATTGCTGCTGCGTGTGTAATTCTTTTGTTTCATTGATGTGTTACGGTAACTTAGCAGCGCTCATGCATCTGTTTGCAGCGATAACGATCACGGGTCTGTGCGAAAGGTAAATACGGCTGCAACCCTGATTATTTCCGGAACCATTATTTCTGTATAAATAAATTACTGCTCATGGGTTATGTTAAAGATATGTTCAAGGCGAAGGCTGAGGCAGCGAACAACGAGATAAAATCGCTGTTGAAGGAACATGGCAACAAGAAAATCGGCGAGGTAACGCTCGCACAGATATACCAGGGGATGCGTGGCATTACCGGCCTGGTAACCGAAACTTCATTACTCGACGCACAGGAAGGCATCCGCTTCCGTGGTTATTCTATTCCTGAACTGCAGGAAAAACTGCCCGGTATTCCCGGAGGCAGCGAACCGCTCCCGGAAGGATTGTTCTACCTGATGCTGGTGGGTGACCTGCCTACGGAAGAAGATGTAAACCATCTTACCAGCGTATGGCAGCGCCGCAGCCACGTACCGAGCCACGTTTTTGCCACGATTGACGCGCTTCCCATCAATGCGCACCCGATGACGATGTTCGTTACCGGCGTGATGGCACTGCAAACCGAAAGTAATTTTGCAAGAAGGTACAAGGAAGGACTGGCCAAGAAAGACTACTGGGAAGCGGTGTTCGACGATTCGATGGACCTGATCGCGCGCCTGCCGAGGATCGCCGCTTATGTTTACCGCAGGAAGTATAAGAACAACGAACACATCCAGCCCAATGGCCTGCTCGACTGGGCAGGTAACCTGGCGCACATGATGGGTTATGAAGACGAGAGCTTCAAGGAGCTGATGCGTCTTTATATGACGATCCACGCAGATCATGAAGGAGGAAACGTATCGGCGCATACCACCCATCTCGTTGGCTCTGCGCTGAGCGATCCTTACCTGAGTTATGCCGCAGGCATGAACGGGCTTGCCGGACCACTGCACGGGCTCGCCAACCAGGAAGTGATCAAATGGATCTTCGAGATGAGGGAAAGCCTCAATACAGAATGTCCGACCAAAGCACAGATCGAACAGTACGTGAAAGACACGCTGGCCGCTGGAAAAGTAGTTCCGGGTTATGGCCACGCGGTATTGCGTAAGACCGACCCGCGTTTCACCGCGCAAATGGAGTTTGGCAAGAAGTGGATGAAAGACGACAAACTGGTGCAGACCGTATGGAATATTTATGAAGCGGTACCACCGATCCTGCAATCGATGGGCAAGATCAAAAACCCCTGGCCTAACGTAGACGCGCACAGCGGCGCTTTACTGGTTCACTACGGCATGGTGGAATATGAATTCTACACCGTACTCTTCGCCGTGAGCCGTGCGCTGGGAGTACTGGCCAGCCTTTGCTGGGACCGGGCGCTGGGCTTCCCGCTGGAAAGACCAAAATCGGTTACCACCGACGCGGTGAAACTCTGGCTGGAGGGAAAGGAAACGATCTGGGGAGATTAAAAAGAAAAATTCCGCGTGGACCCGGTATTCAGCCGGGCGGCAAATTCCAGATCCGGTTCAGGATCTGGAATTTTTTTATTCCATCATCCCCTCAAAACAAAAAATCATAATCGATCATGATCATCA
>DASVBM010000027.1:0-5713 GCA_036375835.1 Chitinophagaceae bacterium
AACGCGGGGTCGACATGCGGTTCAATAAACGTATTTTCTGGTTATTCGCGGCATCCTGCATCCCTGCATATTTCCTTTCCGCTTTGTGGTTACCTATTCCGGTGGTTGTCTATATACTGGTGATTATATCGGCAGTGGCGCAGGTGTTTGCCGCGGGCATTTTTTTCCGGCAGCTGTACAGGCAAAGCCGGTTGCTGCAGGATATCTCCGCAACGGGCAGGTGGCTGATATGGTTATCGGGCTGGGCCCTTGCCATCAAACTTTTGCTGCAACTCGGATCTACCGTGCCATCGTTGAGCAATCTTGCTTTCGGGTTCCGACCGATCGTGATCGGTTACCTGCACCTGGTATTACTCGCGGTGATCAGCTTATTCCTGCTTGGCTTTATCCTCATCCGGCAGCATATACCGTTAACGCGGCTGACACTCTGGTCGGTCTATACTTTTACAATGGGCATCGTATTGAACGAACTTTTCCTGATGATCCAGGGGATCTCGGCAATGAGCTACGAAGGAGTGCCTTATATGGACGTGCTCCTGCTTGGGGCAGGGCTGGTGATGTTTACGGGGCTGCTGTTGCTGAATATCGCGGTACGGCGGCGCAGGTACAGCAGTACCGGCAATGCAGCATGACAACGTTCGTTTACCAGCATCATGGAAGCCGGTATCGCATCTGAGTCGTTTCGTTCAGCCGTTGAAAATTTCTGCCATTCGACAATAGTTCCTCCGCCGGTGTTTTATTTTCGGAAGGAAAAAGAGCAGTATGCTTTCGAAGGAAACGGTGATTGATGCATTGAAAACAATCTATGATCCCGAGATACCGGTGAACATCTATGATCTCGGTTTGATTTATCATATCCTCATCAAGAACAATGACGTCAGAATCATTATGACGCTTACTACGGCAACCTGCCCCGCTGCCGCATATATGCCGGAAGAGGTGAAAACGGTTTTATTGGAAACGGGCGGCATTGAAAATGTTGAAGTGGAAGTGGTGTACGAACCGAAATGGACACGCGACAGGATGAGCGCGGAAGCAAAGGAACAGCTCGGCTTCAGCTAAGCCTGTATTTTCTTTTCTTCAGTTCAGTGCCGGCCGTGACTGCAATCGTAGCAAAGAACAGCAGCATCGCTACGCCATTCGAGAAGCCGGAATATTTTCTAAGAACGGGAACCCCGGCCACATCCGCGATAATACGTGCCACCAGCGATAACTGCAGCAGTGCGAACCAGTAATACAATTGCGGGCGATAGATTTTCACTGGCAGCCTGGCTACGGCGGGCAGGATGATTGGCGCATGCGAAAAGATCATGGAGAACACAAACCCAATGAAGAAGCTGTGCAGGGCCGCATCGTACCCATATGATAATTTTCGCTGCAACACCAGGAATGCGGCTGTAATGAACAGCCAGCAATACCCAACGATCAGCAACAACCCGGAATAGCGGTGTGCACCTTTCGCGCGTACCGATTTAAAAGCCATATCATACTTTAAAAGCCAGGCTGCGACTGCCGCAAAAGCGAGCGCCAGCAGGATATTGCCGTTCCAGTGAAACGGGATAAAACTACTGATCATCGTAAAGGCCAACACTACCATCAGTAAGTTCTGCCTGCTCCGCAACAAGGGCAGGAAGCGGGTCAGTTCCAGCCGTTCAGCTACGATGGTAAACAAAAGGAAGACCATCCACCAGGTAACTGCTGCGGGGAAGAGCTGGGTATTATACAGCAGCAGGTTACCAGTGAGTAATGCGAAAGCGCCGGCAAAGAAAACATAATAATATTGTTCCTTATGGCGGTAAATAAAATAAGCGCACATGATTACAAAGCCGAGGCTTCCGGCAATATGAATGAGCTGTACAATTTCATTAAAACCGAGTAGTGCAGGTATGATGCCCAGCACATTTACCAGTGGGAGCAGCAGGATCCGCTTGTTCCGGAAGGTGACTGCGCGTTCCAGGAAGATGACTGAGCCAAGAAATCCGTTCACCATGAGGCTGCCGTGTTGTACAGCGGTGATCGTCAGGGGAAACGGGAAGCCTATCCTGATCCACCCGCCCCAGATGGCCATGAGCAATGTGAGTATCACAAAAGGAAGGATAAGGAGCGCCCTGTTCATCGTTGCAATATAAAATAAATGTCCCGCCGGGGCGGGACATCATTTGGTGCTCATAGGAAACTATTTCCGAAGCGATTTTTCTATTTCAAGGGCTTTGGGGAAAAGCAGGTTGTTCTCCAGGTGAATGTGCTGGTGCAGGTCTTCATCCAGTTCTTTCAGTTTCATGAACAGGAACTGGTAGCTGTTGCAGGCATTCGCCGGGGCTGTATAATTGTTGGTGAGTTTTCGCATTTCGTCGAGGATCTCACCCGCGGCTTCATGATCGCTTTCCATGATCTGAATCGGTTCCGTTACCGAGGGTTGCTGCGAGAGTATCTCAGTGTTGCCGGTGTTACGGGCCTGTACCAGTGCCTTGATGAACGGAAACACAACTCTCTCTTCTTTCATGAAGTGTGTTTTCAGTTCCGCGGTGAGCTGGCGATACAGGTCCCTCAGTTCAAACAGCGAGTTGTTATGGTTACCATGATGCCCCGCCACTTTTTCCATCAGGCCGGTTACGTTCGGCTCTTCGTTGTAGTAAAATTTGTGGTGCTGGTTATAGATATAGTCCGACAGGAAGTCGGCGTCCCATCTTGAATAGTCGAATGCCGGCCCCGCTGTAGCGACGGTTGCGTTGAGTTCTGCTTCCACCGTTGCCTCGTCAAGCCCTTTCTCTGCACAGACTTCTTTCAGGCTTTTCTTGCCGCCACAGCAGAAATCAATGCCGTACTTCTTAAATACCTCGGCCTTGCGGATGTCTTTCGCTGCAATCTGTCCCACGGTTTCTCCTTTTTCAAGGTTCAGTTTATGGATCTGCACCTTCCACCATTGTGGTCCTTTCTCCAGGTATGTCCAGGTGAAGATGTTCCCGCGCTCACCAATCAGTTGATAGTATAAAGGCTTCGGATCGTGGTCATTCAGAATGCGGAAGGCCTCGCCGGGCTTCAGTGCATCGAAGTGTTCAAAGATGGTGGGGTGTTTAAGACGGGGCTCTATCAGCGTCACGTTCAGTTCAAACACCCCGGGCATGTCCAGTATTTCTGTACTCATTTGTTTCAATTTGCAGCAAACTTACCCAGGTGTCCACGCGGGTTTTATGACTGAACGCAGAAAACAAAAAAGCAGATCGCTTTTACATTCCGGGATCGGCAGATTGCTAGTATTCAACAGTTTTATCGATCTCGTTATCGATGTGACACTTATTGCATTTGTCTACCAGTATGAAATACTGCCTGCGGGCGAGTGCGGTATCGTTTTTTTTAAATGCTTTATGTAAACCTTCTACAGGTTTTTCAAGCAGGCGACTGTGATAATAGCTGAAAGGCCGTTTCAACCGGTGGTGTTCGGTGATGGTCATCGATACGGTCTGCAGGATGCTGTCGAGTCCGTCCAAGAGCCATTCACCGTCTTCCAGTTTTCCCTGTTGGATATATTCACCGAGATTCTGCTGGTAGATCTTCAGGTCCATCATAGACTGGTCAAGGTCTTTCATGTTCCTGACCGGTTCGTTTGAATAACAACCCGCTATAAGAAAACAAAGGATGATGGCCAGGTACTTCATGCTTCAGGTGGTTACAAAATCTGTGCGAATGCCTTGCAGTCCGCAATTTAAAACTGAATTGAATAGTTTTGGCAGATGCGGAAGATTGCGCTGATATCAGACACTCACGGCTTTGTTGATCCGGCCATTTTTCCCCACCTGGCCGGCTGCGACGAGATCTGGCATGCCGGCGATTTCGGCAATATGGCCGTGGCTGAGGAACTGCAGCAGCGATCGGGGTTGCCGCTTAAAGGAGTGTATGGCAACATTGACGGCCAGGACGTAAGGGCAGTGTACCCGGAGATACTCAGGTTTACCTGCGAACAGGTGAATGTTTTTATCAAACATATCGGTGGTTATCCCAACCGGTACGCGCCGGGCGTAAGGCAGCAACTGCTTGAAGCGAAAGCCGGGCTGTTCATAAGCGGGCACTCGCACATACTGAAGATAATCTATGAAGGGAAGCTTGGCTGCCTGCACATGAATCCCGGCGCCGCAGGAAGGCAGGGATGGCACCTGAAACGTACTTTGATCCGGTTTATCATCGACGGGGCTAAGATCACCAATTGCGAGGTAGTGGAACTGGGATCCCGGGGCGGGTAAAAAAAGCACCCATGTGAATACACGGGCGCTTTACTAAAACGAATGCAACTACAAACCTATTTTGTTCCCTTGTCCGCCTCCGAATCTGTTTTAGACTTTACGGTGCGTTCCAGGATTTCTATATATCGTTTGGCATCAGCGTTTGCCGGGTCCAGCGCGAGCAGCTTCCGGAAATATTCAATAGCCGACTGGTAATCCTTTTTTTCGTTGGCAGTATATGCGGCGATATACCCATACGCTTCCACCAGGTATCGCCTGTTCGTGGCGTTTGAAGTGTCCTGCTCGGCTCTTTCCATCATCGCCATATATGCCGGGATGGCCAGGCCTTTCTCCATTGTTGAATCAATCAGGGCTTTGCTTCTTGCCTGCCAGTAGAATCCAAATACCTGGTCAGGGTATTTCTCTGAATAATAGGTAAATACGGAATCTGCGTCCTGGTACTGCTGTCCCTGGTAAAGCGCAAGACCCCAGTTGAAGAGATCGAGGTTCGTCGCTTTGTCGTTATCGCTGTAATACCTGCCCAGCCAGGTGGCCTGGTTGCGGTAATCTTTTTTGTCACCGTAGAATTCCGCCAGTTTCCTGTAATAAGATCGCTTTGCCACGTCGTCTTTCACCAGCGGTAATATCTTCTGGTACCAGCTCACCACTGAATCCTTCAGTCCAAGTGTATCGTAGATCCCGATCATCATTTCATAATCCTTCACCAGGAAGTTGGTATCGGCTCCGTTGTTGAAGTAACGGTTCATATATTCGAGAGCGGAATCCGGTTTGTTCATACTGCTGTAAGTGTAACCCACCAGCTTATTGAGCCTGTTCTCCGCATCCTGTTTTGCAAGCAGGCTGTTGGCTTTGCGGATCGCGGCATCGTATTGTTTTGTGAGGTAAAGCAGGTCTGCCAGCTGGTATTCGTCGGCGGCATCCACGTCGGCCTGCTGCAGGTAACGCTGATAGTATTCAAGCGCCTTATTCACATCTGTTTTATAGTAATGATAAAACAGGTTGTACCAGGCAGGTGCGAATGAAGGATCAGCTGCTACCGTCTCGTTGTAATACTTCAGGTATAACGCTTCATTATTCTGGGTGGAAAATATTTTACCCAGTTCATACAGCGCCGGCGCATAACGTGAATCGAGTTTGATGGCCTGGTCGAACGCCCTGTAGGCTTCATTTCCGTTCCTTAAACGGAAATAAGCATCACCCTTCATCGTATATAATTCGGGATTTCTTTTATCCCGGCGAATCGCTTTATCCAGCAATTCAACGGCATAGTTCCTGTCACCGGAATTACTGTGAATATTGATCCTTGCTACCGCTGCGAGTATGTCAACATTTTTACCTCTTGTTGCTTTTACTGCGGCGTCGAAATGCTGCCTTGCTTCTGTGGTCAGGCCGTTATTCAGGCTTACAGCACCCATCACGATATCGTACCAGGGATCCTTTACGATGTCTTGTGGCAAAGTGGAAGGCAGCTTCGC
>DASVBM010000025.1:0-4900 GCA_036375835.1 Chitinophagaceae bacterium
GTTCCGCCTGCCGTTGGGCATTACCTGAAAAAAGACCAGCCTGGAAAGGCCGGTCCGTTCACCTTATTGCTCACCATTTACCGCAGATTCGTAATCTTCTGATTTTTCGGATAGGTTACCGAATAGCTAAACCTGAATTTCTTTGTTTCCCCGGGCTTGAGGCTGATCTTCCAGTTGAGGATCCCGAGTTCTTCGTTCACTTCCGCATCGCCGTCATTTTCCAGTTTTACCACTACATCCTTCATCCGGCTGACGGGCACCTGGTCTTTCAGCAACATTGCGGCATCTTTCGATTTATTGTTTCGAACGGTGATCTCCCAGGTATAGGTTTCTGTTTTGTTATCCCCTCTTACCCTTGCTTTACTGAATTCCTTCACCAGTACGCGCTTCACCGCTACCCGCTTGTCACGTCCCAGGGATACATTCAGCGTATCATTCGTTGTGTTGGGGTCTATGAAAGATTTACCCAGGTAGACGTTGTCGACTATAATATTCGCATCTCCGGGCAGCAGGTCCAGCTGTTCCCAGTTGCTGACCTCTGCCAGCAGGAAAGCATCCTTATCCACTCTCGGTGCAGCATAGTGTTTATAGCTGGCCTGAACCGGTGTTTCGCGGATCGCCACGTTGCAGGCTTTGCCATCGCCGGGGATATCATAAGGCAGGTTGATCTCGAAGCTGGTGTTGAGCTGGTTCTGGCTGAGCGTGAGGTAAGCGCCTACGTCACTGTCGTCTTCTTCTTTTTCTTCGTTAGTTGCTTTAATGCCATATGCGGAGACCACCACTTCGTCGAGGCTTTGCACCGTATTCATATTTGCCGCCGCGGCGCGCCCCTGCATTTGTTTATAAATTTCCGGGTTATATACCTGCAGGAACAAAGGGTTCAGGGTTGGATATGTGTTGCCGAGATTAGGATTGCTGGTACTGAGTGTGAGCTTCACCTGCTTCCAGTCCAGCCCGGTGGTCTGTGTTACCGAGCCCTTATACACCAGGCGGAAGGAATTATCTTCTGAACGAACCCGCATATCATACGTGGGGATCCAACCTGCGTTCCGGGTAAAATATGTTATACCGAAATCTGCTGCAGCCGACTGCTGTGCAACGAGCTGTAATATCATTTCGCCGGTGATCTTCGAGGCATTGCCATTGTTTTCCTGTCTCAGCAGGTATAGCCGTTGTTGCAGGGCAGCCATCAATTCGGCCAGTTCCTGCTTTCTTTCCTGCAGGCTGAACAGGGTTGAACGGTACGCCTGTATCTTCCCGGTATAAAAATCCAGTAGGCGGATCAGGTCTGCGGTCGAAAGACTTTTATTGGGTGAGGCCGTATAGGTTTCGATCAGTTTAGTCGTCTTTTCCAGCATGTCGTTAACGACAAGGGATTCATTATTCAATTGGCTGGACTGCTTCTGCACCTGTTTGACGCTGTCTTCCGTTTTCTTTATCGCGGGATTTACCTGGTTCAGTACAGTGGCGCGGGTATTAAAACGGTAGGAAAGCAAAACCACATCTTCGGGCACCGAAATCCGAATCGTGTTGGGGTCTACCGAGGTACTGATATTCTCTATGGTTATCTCCTGGGTTCCTTTCTGAAGCGAGGCTTTGGCAGTATGGGTGAGCTCGGCGCCGTAGCCATAATAGACGTTCGCGGCTGTGAGTTGGGATCTTACCGGAATATTATCTTGCGATCTTACGGATATCGTGATGGTTAGCAGGAAAAGTAATCCCGGGATTCTCATAATCGGCTTTACCGGAAGGATGCAGGCGATTTCCCGATTACACAACCGGCAGCCGGTTTTTTAAAATATTTTCCTGCTATGCTTCCTGGCCAACCCAGACCGCTCCGCCGATGCTGTCACGCCGCGCACCTGTAACCGAAGCGAGTACGGTATTCTGTTCGCGCCACCTGAGCACCCCCAGGAGCGCCATTACCAGCGCCTCCTTGTATTCGATGATCCTTTTTTCCGGCACAATGACTTCAATACCGAAAGGCTGCAGTTCCGCCGAAATGGATTTCACCAGGTGGCTATTATATGCACCGCCACCAGTAACCAGTAACTGGCAGTTTTGCGGCAGAACGGAAAGAAGGGGTTCTATCGCATTTCGCACCTGCCGGGCGATATGCTGTACGTAAGTGGCAAGTGCATCTTTTGTTTTTTCCGCAGCCAGCATGGGGAAAACCACATCTGTTCCGAACTGGTTAGGAAGTGATTTCGGGTAGGGTTGCGCATAGTATGGAAGTTCATTCAACCGCGTCAGCAGCTCAGGCCGCACCTCGCCGGAAGCGGCGATCTGCCCCTGGTCGTCGTAAGATTTGCCGGCACGTGCCGCCAGTAAATTCAATACCCTGTTGGCAGGACAGATGTCGAAGGCGATATAGCGAACGGCTGAACGAATGGAAATATTCGCGATGCCGCCGATATTCAGCAACAGCGGGAACTGTGAAAACAACAGCTTCTCTCCCACTGGAACGATCGGCGCACCCTGGCCGCCGAGTGCCACATCCATCGCCCTTAAGTCGCTTACTACGTTGATACCGGTTTCAGCCGCGATGGCCGCACCGTCACCGAGCTGCGCGGTCATGCCCCGCGCCGGGGCATGAAAAACGGTGTGTCCATGAGAGGCGATGAGCTGAACCTGGTGGTGCAGCTTATTGGCGGTAATGAAACGATTCACCTGTTCGCCGAGATATTTACCGAACGCGGTATGCAGTAACAGGTAATCACAGGCGCCCAGTGTAGCTGCATTACGGAGTTGCTGCGCCCATTCGTCACTGAATGAATAACATTCCGCGGCTTTGATCTCATAGCTCCATTGGCCACCTGTTTCTGTAAACTCGGCGAAAACGATATCCAGTCCATCCATCGAACTCCCGCTCATTAATCCGATCGCCCGGTAAAACATAAATTTCCGATTACAGGTTACAGGTTTTAGTTTTGACGCGGCAAAACTAATCCAATTACCTCTTGTTATGATCGTAAACTTAAGTGAACAACACAGCCTGGTGAGCAACTGGGTTGCCGAATTGAGAGACATCAATGTGCAGGGCGACAGGATGCGTTTTCGCCGTAATCTTGAAAGGATCGGGGAAGTTGCTGCGTATGAAATCAGCAAAATACTTCCCTATACAGAAAAAACCGTTGAAACACCGCTGGGCACACATAACAGCAGGGTACTGATGGAGCAGCCCGTGCTCGCCACCATACTGCGGGCAGGACTGCCACTGCACAACGGGATGCTGAATTATTTCGATAAGGCCGACAACGCTTTTGTATCCGCTTACCGGAAGCACCACCGCGACGGTTCTTTCGAGATCAGCATGGAATACATGAGTTGCCCCAGCCTGGAAAACCGAATCGTTATCATCAGCGACCCGATGCTGGCCACCGGTGCTTCATTGGTGAAGACGATCCAGTACATGAAAGACGAAGGCTCGCCTTCGGAGATCCATATCGTGGTGGCCATCGCCTGTACCGTAGGCATCGAATACCTTCGCCGCGAGACCGGCGAAAATATCCGTCTCTGGTGTGGAGACATTGACGATGAGCTTACTGCAAAAGGATATATCGTTCCCGGCCTGGGTGACGCCGGGGACCTGGCTTTCGGCCAGAAAATGCAATCCTGAAACTTTCACACAGGCAGCGTTTCAGACTCTGGAGTTTTCCTTAACTTACACACCTGCATCATGAAACGTACTGTACTGCTGATATTGATCTCTACCCTGTTCCTGGAAGTGTCTGCGCAGGATCCGCATTTCTCGCAGTTTTATGCCTCACCGCTCACGCTTAACCCCGCGTTCGCAGGAAAATTCGACGGGAACGTACGGGTGGCGGGTATTCATCGCAACCAATGGCCAACGATTCCCCGCGCCTACATCACCACCAGCGCCGCGGTTGATTTCCGGATCATGCAGGGCAGTATAGCGGAAAACGACACCTGGGGGGTAGGCATCATGGGTTTCAGCGACCAGAGCGCAAATGGCGCCGTCCGTTTTAATTACGCATCCGCCGGAACCGCGTTTCATAAAGGACTCGACGAAGAAGGTTACCACCAGATCGGTGCAGCCTTTCAGGTTACCTATGCCAACATGATGATCAATGTGTCGAACCTGAAGTTCCTTGACCAGCTCACACCTTACGGTTTTACCGGTACCACCAGCGAAATGTTCAATAACGGCAACCTGAAAAGCCATTATGTGGATTTTAACGCGGGTGTACTTTACAACGGCAGTACTACTGACCAGAACAATTTTTATTTCGGTGTGAGTATGTACCACATCAACCGTCCGCAGCAGTCATTCACCGGCTCATATTTCATTCTGAACCCGCGCACTTCCATCCACGCCGGCGGTTATTTCCCGGCAGGTCAGAGCGGCACCGTTCACCTCACCGGGCTCTACAGCACCCAGGGCAAAGCCTCGGAAGCGCTGATTGGCGGCGCCTACCAGATCCGTGTGAACGAAGATGCTTACAAGCCGACCAGTGTATATGCCGGAACCTGGATGCGGGTCAATGACGCATTTATACCTTACGTTGGACTGGAGTTTGGAAGTTTCCGGCTCGGCGCCAGTTATGACATCAATATCTCAGACCTGAAAACGGCTTCAAACAGCCGGGGTGGCATGGAGATCTCACTGATCTATATCCAGAAAAATCCGGAGGAAAAGGGTATTAACTGTCCCAAGTTCTAAACATCCCGCAGCCTCTTACCGCCTGACAAAGCTGTTTGTACCGGCCTAAACTTTTTCCTTTTCAGAAAGTAGCTGCTGAACCAGTTTCTCCAGTTCGTGAACGCGCTTCTCGAGTTCAGGAAGATTACGGGCGACCGCCTGGCTGCGTAACGCTGCTGTATAATCGGATGCCGGTGAGCCGGTAACGGAGGAATTCGGCTCTTTGATCGACTTACT
>DASVBM010000076.1:0-3556 GCA_036375835.1 Chitinophagaceae bacterium
GAGCCCCAGAAATGAGGCCCCCTTTTCAACCCTAAACCCTTAAAAAACGTGAATAAAAGAGAAAAAACTGTGCCAATAAGTGAAATTTCCGCCGCAACTGATGCGGTATATGGACTATTTTCCGGGAAAAAATTCCCGATATATATCCGGCTCTGATTGCCATTGATTTTTTTGGTTTTGCCGCATTTCTTTTAATTACATTTTCATCGCGCAAAAAAAAATCCTGCCGCAGAGGCAGGATTTTCTTCTGACATATTTTCTCCCTTTCAGAATCTTTCCAGCTTTGAGAAGAAGAAATCGCCTTCGATCGCTGCATTTTCGTCGCTGTCACTGCCATGAACGGCGTTCTCGCCAACAGATGAAGCAAATTTCTTACGTATAGTTCCTTCTTCTGCCTGTGCCGGGTTCGTTGCACCGATCAGTTTACGGAAGTCTGCCACTGCATTATCCTTCTCCAGGATGGCGGCCACGATGGGTCCGCTGCTCATAAATTCCACCAGTTCGCCATAAAACGGTCTTTCCTTGTGTATGGCGTAAAATTCACCGGCCTGCTCTTTTGTGAGTTTTGTCCACTTCATTGCCTTGATCGTAAACCCCGCTTTGATAATCTGGTCGAGGATCGCGCCCGTATGTCCTTTTGATGTTGCATCAGGCTTGACCATTGTAAATGTTCTGTTGCTCATATTTCAAATTGAGGCGGCAAACCTACGGCATTTTTGATTTGGTTCAAGGCCACAGGCGTTGCGGCAGATGCGGCCCGGCTCATTTAAATTCATTTGCTATCGTGCGGTTTATGCTGCAATTTTGCCCACTTTATGCAGCCGATACAGGAATTTTACCCACAGCTGGGAACGCCAAAAAAAATCGTGATCACCATGCACCAAAAGCCGGACGGTGACGCGATGGGGTCGGCGCTGGGATTATATAATTTCCTGGTACAGCTTGGTCACGAAGCCACTGTGATCTCACCTACCAACTGGGCCAGTTTCCTGAACTGGATGCCCGGGTGCAGGCAGGTGATCGATTTTGACCTCCACCGCGATAAAGCAACGGCGAAGATTAAAGAAGCGGAAATACTTTTCTGCCTTGATTTCAACGTGCTGCATCGTACCAAACACATGGAACCGCTGCTTACTGCGATGCAATGCTGTAAGATACTCATCGACCACCACCAGCAGCCCCAGGAAGAAGCATTCCAGTACGGGATCAGCGATACTTCAAAAAGTTCTACCTGCGAAATGGTCTACGACCTGATCGTCGGCTCCGGCCACTCGCACCTCATTACTCCCGAAGTTGCAGAGTGCCTCTATACGGGGTTGATGACCGATACCGGTTCTTTCCGGTTTCCGTCTACCAGTGCCGCCGTGCACCGGGTGGTGGCGCACCTCAAAGAAACCGGGCTGAACCATGCTAAGGTTCACGAACATATTTATGACAGCTTCCTGGAGAACAGGCTGAGGTTTATCGGCCATGCGCTGCTGAACAGGATGGAGGTGTACTACGAGTATAACACCACCCTGATGTACATCCCGAAGTCGGACCTCCTTCGCTTCGACATCAAAACCGGCGACACGGAAGGGCTGGTAAACTACCTGCTCACCATCGAAGGGATCCGCTTCGGTGCACTGGTGATCGACCGGGATGAGGAACGTAAGTGGAGTTTCCGCAGTAAGGGTAATTTTGACGTGAATTCTTTCGCCCGGAAACATTTCGAAGGCGGAGGCCATTTCAATGCTGCAGGTGGCAGGAGCTCCGATACGCTCGAGCACACCCTGAAAAAATTCAAACAGGTTTTAAAAGAATACAAAGAACAACTTCAATAAAAATGAGAAATCTATTCGCAGTGGTAGCTGTGCTGATGGTAGTGAGCTGCAATACCAGTTACGAGAAAACCAAATCAGGCCTCCGCTATAAGATCTTCAAAGCGAAAGGCGGCGAGAAACTGAAGCCGGGCGATTTCGTGAAGATCAATCAGGAAGTTCTGATCCCGGAAAGAGATACCGTGCTGTTTTCAACACATGGCAAAATGCCGGCCTACACCAAAGTGGACACGAGTGTTGTAACAGAATACCGCATCGAGGAAATTCTGCCGAAGATGTCAGTAGGCGACAGCGCCGTCATTGTTTTCAGCGTGGATTCGATGAAGAACCGCGGCTTTATCAATGAATACAACGAAACCTTCCGCCGTGGCGGCCAGATCACATTCCGGATTAGGGTGTTAAAGAGATACGCAACGGAAAAGGATGTTGACGCTGACTTCCAGAAAGACTTCGCGGTAGAGAAAGAAAGGAGAACAAAGGAAGCTGAAGAAAAGAACAAAGCGGAAGTGAAGGCACTCACAGATTACCTTGCAAAAAACAATATCAAGGCCATCCGTACACCTTCAGGCGCCTATGTTGAGGTGCAGGAACCCGGAACAGGAAAGATCGGCGATACCTCCGCCGTCGCGATGGTGCATTATACCGGTAAGCTTTTCAAGGATGGTTCAACCTTCCAGAGCAATATGGACCAGCAACCATTCCCGGTTGAGATTGGTGGAGGTGCCACAATACGGGGTTTTGACGAAGGGCTGATGTATTTCGGTAAAGGCGGAAAAGGACGGATTTATATTCCTTCGCACCTCGCGTATGGTGAAAACGGGCAGCCTCCGGTAATTCCGCCAGGTGCAACGCTGCTGTTCGAGATCCGGATCGCCGACATTAAGCCAAAGGGTACCGTTAATGTGCCGCCGGTTCACGTTCCTCAGCAATAAGCCTGCTGGTAATTACCCACAAGGGTGATCGCCTCAACGGCTTCTTTTACATCATGGACGCGCAGGATATTCGCGCCCTTGAGCAGCGCGATTGTATTTAATACCGTGGTGCCATTTAATGCCTGTTCAGGTGAGATATTGAGTGTTTTATAGATCGTAGCCTTTCGGGAGATCCCTGCAAGCAAGGGGCAATCCGGCATCCTGAATACTTCCATCCGCTGCAGCAGCTGCAGGTTATGCTGCGTTGTCTTTGCAAAACCGAAACCCGGGTCGATGATCACGTCACGTATACCGGCTTCGCGGCACAAAGCAACCTTTTCAATGAAGTAATCGAGCACTTCCCTGGCCACGTCATCATAGTCCGCCAGCTGCTGCATTGTTTCCGGCGTACCTTTTATGTGCATGCAAACGTAGGGCACGCCCAGCTTCGCGACAGTGCCAATCAGTGTTTCGTCCATCGAACCGCCGCTCACATCATTAACGATTGAGGCGCCCGCGGCCACCGCCTGTGCCGCGACGGACGACTGGTAGGTATCCACCGAGATTACCGCCTCGGGAAACCGGCGATGGATCATTTCAATTGCGGGCAGTACCCTTTTCAGTTCTTCCGCTTCAGGAACAGGTACCGCATTCGGCCGTGTACTTTGTCCGCCTATATCCAATATCGCTGCGCCTTCATTCAGCATCTGCTCCGCACGTTGCAGTATCCCGGATTCGTTTACCCGGCTACCACTGTAGAACGAATCCGGTGTGGTATTGAGAATACCCATCACCACCGGCCGATCGATCACCAGCAGCCTTCCT
>DASVBM010000094.1:0-3286 GCA_036375835.1 Chitinophagaceae bacterium
TGGTATTTGGAATTTTAGCATTTGGGATTTTTTCTCCAGTTAGGCGGGAGTTGGGAGTTTTGCTTTCTATAATATCTGATCAATAATACAACGAAGTAAACGTGAATAAAATAAAAGACCTTATACAGGCTTCGATACAGGTGAAACAGCAGGTGCTGGAAGACGGTGAACTGCAGGGAAGGATCAGTGAAGCGGTGGAAACCATCGTCACTGCTTTCCGGAATGGCAATAAAGTGCTGTTCTGCGGAAATGGCGGCAGCGCCGCGGATGCCCAGCACCTGGCTGCCGAATTCTCGGGCAGGTTCTATAAAGACCGTAAAGCGCTGCCCGCGGAAGCACTGCATTGCAATAGCTCCTACCTCACCGCCGTGGCCAACGACTACAGCTATGACGTGGTTTACGCAAGGCTGGTAGAGGGAATCGCCACCGCGGGCGATGTACTGGTAGGACTGAGCACTTCGGGCAACTCAGGCAATATCATGAAGGCTTTCGAAGCCGCAAAAGCAAACGGCGTAAAGACCATCGGCTTTACCGGTTCAACAGGCGGTAAAATGAAAGCGGTGACGGACATCCTGCTGAACGTGCCATCGAACGACACACCGCGGATCCAGGAAAGCCATATACTCATCGGTCACATCATCTGCCAGCTGGTGGAAGAAAAAGTTTTCGGCTGATGATCACCGAGGCGATCATTCTTGCGGGGGGCATGGGCACGCGTTTGAAATCCGCCGTGCCGGACCTTCCCAAATGCATGGCGCCGGTAAACGGGAAGCCGTTCATCGAATACGTGATCAGCTATTTCAAGCAACAGGGGGTGAACAGGTTCATCTTCGCGCTCGGCTACAAGAGCGAGGCATTCCATTCATTCCTGGATGAACAGCAGGGCATCGAATACCAGCTTTCCACAGAAGACGAGCCGCTGGGTACAGGAGGCGCAATTCTGAAGGCCTGCGGACTCAGCACTTCGGAAAACCTGTTCGTTACGAACGGAGATACGCTGTATCGCGCAGACCTGGATGCGCTCTCCGCGTTTCATTTTCAACACCACTCCGAATGCACGCTTTGCCTCAAGCCGATGCAGCAATCCGATCGCTACGGGATGGTCGAAACCAACGCCGAAGGCAGGATCATCTCATTTCGCGAAAAACAGTATTATGAACAGGGCCTGATCAATGGCGGGCTGTATGCCATCAGCCGCGAACGGTTGCTGCAGAAACGGCTGCCTGAAAAATGTTCATTCGAAAAAGATTACCTGGAAAAATATTATACCGGCGGAGCGATATTCGGGATGGTGCAGGATGCCTATTTTATCGACATCGGGATACCGGAAGACTATCACCGGGCCGCTACTGAATTACAATAAGATGCTGGACATTTCTACGATAGACCAAAGCTGGACGCTTTTCCTGGATCGTGACGGGGTGCTGAACTACGAAAAACCGGACGACTATATCCGCTGCTGGAACGAGTTCCGGTTCTATGAAGGTGTGAAAGATGCGTTAAGAACGCTGGCGTCCGTATTCGGGGTGATCGTGCTGGTTACCAACCAGCGCGGCATCGGCAAAGGACTGATGACGCTGGATGATCTTGCCGACATCCATTCGAAAATGATGGAGGAGATCAAAGCAGCGGGTGGCAGGATCGACAAGCTGTATTTCTGCGCGGACCTGGACAACAGCAGTCCCTGCCGCAAGCCCAACCCGGGCATGGCCAGACTGGCCATGCAGGATTTTCCGCAGATCAGTATGGAAAGATCGATCATCGCCGGAAACAAGCTGAGCGATATGAACTTTGGCAGGAATGCCGGCATGTACACCGCTTATATCGCGACCACACACCCCGAGGTTACAGCGGAAAACCCGATGGTGGACCTCCGCTTTAACAGCCTGGCTGATTTTGCCGCAGCGCTTAAAACGAAATCATAAAAATGCGTTGTGGCCGCGCTCAGTGCGCCAGTACTACACTGCTGTTTGTAATTTAGCCAGAATGAAAACCTCCCGCCTCCTCCTCTTTGCTGCTTTCCTGCTGCTGGGAGCTGCGTCTATGGCCCAGCCCTCCCGCCAGGATATAGCCAGTTTGCGCAAAGCCGAGGATACCCTTAAACAACAGTCGCAGAAAATGGTCTTCGCCAACCGCGCGGTTGACCGGTTCGTCGCAGACAGCAGTTTCATCCGTACACTCGTGCGTACGCTGAAGATCCCGCATTCTTTCGAATATGCCTTCGACAGCCTCAGTTCGGTATCGAGGCTCTATGCACCCGACAGCAGTTTTAGGATCTTCACCTGGCAGTTCATGCGCGATGAAACCTATTTCCGGCAACGCGGCGCTATCCAGATGCGCACAGCTGACGGCAGCCTGAAACTTTTTCCTTTGATCGACATGTCGGAGTTCACGGACAACCCGGTCGATTCGCTTCGAAGTCACCTGAACTGGATCGGTGCGATATACTATAACGTTGTTGCAAAAACATTCAACAACAAAACCTATTACACGTTGCTGGGTTATGACGAGAACAATTTCCGCAGTACCCGCAAATGGATGGAAGTGCTGAGTTTCGACGATAAAGGCCTGCCGCAGTTCGGTGGCCGGTATTTTGTTTATCCCCAGGATGGCATCAAGCCCGAGCAGCCCGCTTTTCGTTTCCTGCTGGAATACAAAAAAGACGGCGGCGCGCGCATCAACTACGATCCGGAGCTGGACCTGATCGTTTTCGATCACCTTATCAGCGAATCGAAAGACCCCACCAAAAAATTTACGCTCATACCCGATGGTGATTTTGAAGGCTTCCGCTGGAAGGACGGCAAATGGGTTTACGTAGAAAAAATATTCGACTTCAAACTGAAGGATGGAGAGTTCCCGATGGAAGCGCCGATCAAGGACGCCAGTGGAAAAAGCAACGAGGCAAAGCTGATCGAACAATCCAGGAAGAACATGCAGCAGGGCAACCCGCCCCCGGCGAAGAAACAGGAAAAAAATCCGCCGGAGAAGAAGCCCGTCTTGCCACAAGAAGAATACTGATTATATTTACGAAAAGAAAGGCTATGTCACTTCCCGTTAACGACAAGAACAATAAAAAGAATAAAGGGCAGAAGTCCGGAAGCCAGGGCTCAAAATTCATCATCAAGCCCAATGCTGCCAAACCCGCAGGTGGCGCGGCTAAAAAAGCCAACCGTACCGGCGGCACCCGTGGCAGCTAACAGTTATTTCTCCGGTAGTTATTCCGTTCCTATATTGCGCACTTAAACACAGGCGCCTGTTATGGAATGGATTGTACCGCTGCTCACCT
>DASVBM010000494.1:0-2758 GCA_036375835.1 Chitinophagaceae bacterium
AAAAGCGGCTGCCCTGCTCGACGTGGTCGAGGGATTACAGGAGCGGTACACAGAAACCGCGAAATCGGTATCCCTTTCGTACCTCGTCAGCGCGTTGAATATCCTGAACGAAGCAGAGATCAACTTCAAAATGGCAAGAAACAAGCGACTTCACGTTGAACTTTGCATCATCAAACTGAACTTTCTGCAACAGGCTATCGAACTGGCCGCAGACAACAAAGGAAATATCGTAAAAAAAAAGCGGGTTGAAGGCCCGGTAGTCTACCGGTATCGTTCACTCCCGTCTTTACAGCCCCAGCCGCAGGCAACACCGGAAGCAAAACTCTATATCGAGCAGCCCGCGGAGAAGAAACCGCAATCTCCGCCTGCCACGAAACCAGCTTCCCAGCCTGTCGCGCCTTCGACCACCGTACTAAGACCTTTCGGCAGCAGTAGCGGAACGAAGAAAAACCTGCTGGAAGTGCTGAAAGAAAAATACGGCGACGAGTACCAGATCGACCCGGTAAAGCCTGCAGAGTTGCTGGAAATGGGAAAACTCCAGGAATGCTGGGATGAATATGCGAAAAGACTGACGAGTACCTCTGCCATGACATTCAAAGCAGCGAAGCTCAGTCTTGAATCGGAAACCAGTTTCGCGGTTACGGTGAACTCGCTGACGCAGCAGAAATTCATCGAACAGGAAAGAATGATGCTGAACGATCACCTGCAGACGAAGTTCAGCAACCCGATTATCAAGTTCGTAGTGAAAGTTGAATCGGGTGAACAGCCTTCAGTTCCACAACACATGCTGCTGAACAGCAGGCAGCGGTTTGAAAAGATCGCATCCATGTATCCGCTTGTAAAGGAGCTGAAGGAAAAACTAAAGCTCGAGATCGATTACTGATCCCGCAGCGGAATATTATAACCCGGTTTATTGTCCCTGCGCCAGGCTGTACGCCTTCATTCCGCCCCATACGTTCAGCAGCTCCGTTGAACAGATCTTGAATTCAGTGGCAATCCGTTTCTGCAGTTCGAGGATATCTGTTTGCGTAACGGCCAGTTCATTCACGCTTTCAAATCTGCAGGTATACTGGTTTACGAGGTTTGTGAACACGGATCCTTTAGGCCAGACCTGTGTACCGCGGTTACTGATCGTTACCAGCTTAAAGAGGTCGCCTGTATGCCTGAGGCATTTTTCTGCAACCGCCTGGTGCTGCTCATGGCTCTCCAGGAAGAGGTCCACACCCCTGATCAGTTCTTCTTCCTGTTCTTTGCTCACCATCATTGGGTTTTTCTCCAGCTTGAATACGGTAGGTGTCGCCGGCATATCCGGAAGGTCGGGACGTGGGTTATGATTCGGAGTTTTACCGAAGTTGCCGATGATCGCAGCGGCAAACTCAGTCGTGTTCTTTGCGGGTTTGGTCTTGTCACCGAAGTCGCCGGTACGTGTTCCCTGCTCCAGGGTATACAGCAAAGCGTTTTCAATCAGTGCGGCGCTTTTCATCAGCCCCAGGTGCCGCAGCATGGCGAACCCGCTCAGCAGCAAGGCTGTGGGATTCGCGATGTTTTTTCCTGCGATATCAGGCGCAGTTCCATGTACAGCCTCAAAGATGGAGATGTGATCGCCAATATTCGCAGAAGGCGCAAAGCCAAGCCCGCCAACCAGGCCAGCGCAAAGGTCTGACACGATATCGCCCTGCAGGTTGGTGAGTACCACCACGTCAAACAGGTCCGGGCGCGTAACGAGTTTCATACAGAGGTCGTCCACGATCACGTCATCCGACTTGATCTCCGGGTAGTCTTTCGCCACTTCATAAAAACACTCGAGGAACAACCCGTCGGTGATCTTCATGATGTTTGCCTTATGCCCGCAGGTGATGCGTTTTGTTCCCTTTTTCTTGGCCATTTCAAAAGCATACCTGATCACCTGCATACTGCCCGGCCGCGTGATAAAGCGGCGGCTGAGCGCCACATCATGCGTGAGCATATGTTCAATTCCACCATAAGTATCCTCTATGTTTTCGCGAACCACTGTAATGTCTACCGGAATTCCGGCTTTTGAAAACACCGTGTCCACGCCATGGAGCGTCTGGAAGGTGCGGTGATTCGCATAGGTGTTCCAGGTTTTGCGCGCGGTAACGTTTACGCTCTTTACTCCTTTACCCTTGGGCGTTTCCATCGGCCCCTTGAAAAGAATGCCATAGCGTTCGATCGTCTGCTGCGCCTCGGGCGTCATCCCGTTGCTGTAGCCTTTATCAAACACCCATTTTCCCATTTCCACGAATTCGTATTTCAAAGGAACATTTGCAGCCTCAAAAATGCTCAATACTGCCTGCATGATTTCTGGGCCGATACCATCACCTTTCGCTACAGCGATTGTTGTCATAGTAAAATTTTTCGTGGTGCGAAATTAGCGACAATCAATATGCCGCGATTAAATCAATGATTTTTTTGACGCGAAGCATCCGCAGGAAACAGACCCGGGATTTTAACAATATTTAAACGGGCTCAAAATGCCGGATGGCCGTTGCATAAAACCCGATCGCAATGCCGATCAGGAGCACGCCGGCAATAATCAGGATCAGATAAAACAACCAAAGTCGTTTTCGCTGTGCGAGCGTGCGAACGAAAAAATAAGAGCCGGTGAGCGCGGTAACTGAGCCGATGATTGCAAGTAACAGGATTAACCACATCAGATGCGTTTTGCAAGTTTATACCCGTTCTTCGATAACCATTGCATAACTTTTTCGCGCTGGTCTCCCTGGATAATCACTTCTCC
>DASVBM010000010.1:0-20815 GCA_036375835.1 Chitinophagaceae bacterium
TAGACTCCCACTACGACCTCCCTGTTATTAATAAAACAAAAGAACAACTCGATTCACTCGAGCTTTATCCTTTCAGGCAACTGATCAAAGCCGGGGTGGGTAGTATGATGGTGGCACACCTTTATATTCCGGCTATCGACAGTACAAAGAACCAGGCCACTTCACTATCGTATCGCAACGTAACAGAACTGCTGAGAAAGGAACTGGGCTTTGAAGGCATCACTTTCACCGATGCGCTGGAAATGCAGGGGGTGTCGAAATTCTATCCGGCGGGAGAAGCATCGGTTCAATCGCTTATCGCAGGTAATGACATGTTATGTTTACCGGGCGATGTTCCCGGCAGCATTGCCAAAACTATTGCCGCAATCAATGAGGGAAGACTCAGCTGGACAGATATCGATGCAAGGGTGAAAAAAGTGCTGCTGGCTAAATACCACCTCGGATTGAATAATGTACAGCCGATCGCTACCAGGAACCTGGTGGCTGATCTGAATGCCTCTACCAAAGCACTGAATGCCCGGTTCGCCAAAGATGCGATCACTGTACTGCAGCTCACCAACAACAACCTCATCCCCCTCAAAGCATCGAAGAAAAAGGTATTGTATATCGGCATCGGCAGTAACGCAGACGCTGCGTTCGGGAAGCGCCTGAAAAAAGATTATAAATCGAAAAACATTTTCGTCTCGTTGAAAGATACCGCCTTCGCAACAGTCGGGGCGGAACTTCAAAAACACTATGGAGCCGTGATCGTTGGACTGCATAATTACAGCCGCAGGCCTTCAGGCAACTTCGGCATCAGTAAGTCGATCGTCAGCCTGCTGCAGCAACTTCAGCAGCGCGACAGTACCATCATATTTGTTTTTGGTAATCCCTATGCGATAAAAAACTTCAACGAAGCGAAAAACCTTGTGGCATGTTATGAAGACGATGAACAGACGCATCTCGCAGCAGCCGACCTGTTGCGGGGGAAGTTCACTGCTAAAGGAGAACTACCCGTAACCGTTTCAGACAATCTGCCATATGGAACCGGTAATACCGCCAATTATTATTTCCCCTATACCACTCCTGCCGAAGCAGGCGTCGCTTCCGGGATGGAAACGGAAATCGACTCGCTGGTAAACGATGGTATTGCGAAAGGTGCGATGCCCGGGGCTGTTGTACTGGTGGCGAAAGATGGAAAAGTGATCCATCATAAAGCTTACGGATTCACCGATTACAACAAAACCCAGCCGATCACCCGGAACATGGTATATGATCTTGCCTCGGTGACAAAGATCTCGGCCACTACTATGGCGATCATGAAACTGTATGGCAGCGGAAAGATTCACCTCGACGACGAGCTGCAGGATTTTCTTCCCTGGACAAAAAACACAGACAAAGCGGAACTAAAGCTGAAAGACATTCTGCTCCATCAGGCAGGGCTTGTACCTTTTATTCCATTTTATAAGGAAACAATCGACTCCACCGGCAAACCACTTCCCCATATCTACCGGAATAAACCGGAAGAGGGGTTTGAAATACGAGTGGCAGAAGACCTTTACCTGCGGAACGACTGGATCGATACAATCTACCAGCGTATCCTGACAAGCCCTCTTGGCGAAAAAGGCAAATACGTCTATAGCGACAATGATTTTATTTTCCTGGGTAAGATCGTGGAAGCGGTTACTGGAAAAACCCTTGACCGTTATGTCCGCGAGACTTTCTATCTGCCGCTTCGGATGATGAGCACTAGCTTCCGCCCCAGGGAACATATGCCCATCAACAGGATCGTACCAACAGAAACAGAACCGCATTTCAGGCTACAGCAACTCCGGGGCGATGTACACGATGAAGGCGCATCAATGTTCGGAGGTGTTGCCGGGCACGCAGGGCTGTTCAGCAATGCCTATGATCTTGCACAGCTTTACCAGGTACTGCTCGACGATGGAGAACTCGACGCCCTTGACATAAATGTTTTAAAAAGAAAGACCATCGCGAAGTTTACCGAGTACCAGAGTAAAGCCAGCCGCCGCGGGTACGGATTCGACAAACCTGAAAAAGACAATGCGAAGCGCGCTGAACCCTCCCCTTCCCGAAGCGCTTCACCGCAAACCTTCGGGCATACTGGTTTCACCGGCACCTGTGTTTGGGTGGATCCCAGGTACAGGCTGATCTATATCTTCCTGTCTAACCGGGTAACCCCAACGCGCGATAACCCGTTACTCAGCCGGATGAACATTCGTTCGAATATTCAGGAAGCGATCTACAAGGCGATTGAACAGCAATAAACCTAAGTGACTGTTTATAGTTGCACCCCCACGCTGATACCCCAGACGCGGTGCTTGTTCTCGTCGTTATTATTTGCCTGCGAAGAGCCGATCTTGGCCAAACCGATACCATAGTTCACACCGATCATCAGTTTGCCCGCTTCAAAACCGGCAAGTGCGTTTGCCCCATAATCAAACCGACGCAGTTTGTTCACGCTCGCGTCTTCCTGCCCTGAAGTGGCAGGGTCATCATTGTTAAACTCGATCGATCGTTCATAGCTGCTGGTAACACCCAGCAGTTTCTGTTCTCCTTTAGTCTTGCCCCCAATGCCCATTGCGATATAGGGGCCGGCACCAAAATAAACACGGGTATCGTTACCGAAAGGTACCTTGAAAACAAAATTCGCCGGCACCTCGATGTATATGGGATTTGTTTTGAGCTTATAATAATTATCTGTCGTACTGGAAGACGCATAAATCTCCGTCTTCGAACCTTTGCCTGTGAAAAGGAAACCAAGTTGGAAAGAAAACGCATCACCAAGTGGCATATCCGCTAAAATGCCCGCATGAAAACTCGGCAGCATGTTGGCTTCGTCTACCCTGCCATCTGAAGTAGTGGAGATGTTCGCCAGATTCAGTCCGCCTTTAATGTACACACCACCCGGGTTAGGTCTTGCAGTCGGCGTCGTTTGCGCATTAACAGAAATAACGGGAATACAGATTATCGCGGCAATTAGTAGTCTGAGCATAAGGAAAGTTTAAGCCCAAAATTCCATAATTATGCCAAATTATTACTCCTCAATGCTTATGACTTATGTAATCCGCTAAGATGGTCTTAATACCGGTGGCTTGTTAAGCTCCGAGGCCTTGATAGATTACTGGGATCCTTCGCCCGGTTTCTGCGGTCCTGGTTCCTTACCGGGACGATTGCCATCGGGCTTGTTCTGGTTTGGCCTGTTCGGACGCTGCCCGCGGTTTTGCTGACCTTGCTGGCGTTGCTGTCCCTGTTGCCCTTGTTGCCTCTGCTGCCCCTGGCCTTGTTGCCCTCTTTGTGGTGCCTGTTGCCGCGGCTGCCCTTGCTGTCCCTGTTGACCAGGCTGCCTCTGCTGACCGGGCTGTTTTTGTTGCCCCTGCTGCCCCTGCTGGCCGGACTGTCGCTGCTGCCCCTGTTGACGTTGTCCTTGTTGCGCCTGCTGCCCGGGTTGTCTCTGCTGGCCCGGCTGCCTTTGTTGTCCCTGTTGCCTCTGCTGACCTTGACCTTGCTGCCCCCTCTGCCCCTGCTGTCTTTGCTGGTCGCGGCGTCTGCGGTCATTTTTTTCGAGGCTGCGAAGGCTGATCTGCCCTACCACGTCAACGAACGAAGGTTCTACCTCTTTTGGTTTACCACTCACCACGTCAACATGCTGCAGTTCTTCAACTTTTTCTCCGCGGCTGTTCATCTGTTTGATCTCTTTCACCCGGCGCAAAGTGATTGGGTATTGCTTATTGCTGTCCGGCAGCGTGTACCACATCAGGTTGCGGAAAATATCCTTTTTTATAAGGAAGGCAATTCCTTTGGTCGTTTCCAGTGTATCTGCATTATCCGGGAAATGCTGGAGCGCATCCAGGTAAGTATCCAGTTCATAATTCAGGCAACACTTAAGCCTGCCACACTGGCCGCTGAGTTTGGTCTGGTTGATGGAAAGGTTTTGATATCGCGCTGCAGTAGTGGTAACGCTTTTGAAATCTGTAAGCCAGGTGGAACAACATAGTTCCCTGCCACAGCTGCCGATTCCACCCACCTTGGCTGCTTCCTGGCGAATGCCGATCTGGCGCATCTCCACCTTCACTTTGAATTCGGAAGCCAGCACCTTGATCAGTTCCCTGAAATCGACGCGATCGTCTGCCGTGTAAAAGAAAGTTGCTTTTTTCCCGTCAGCCTGGATCTCCACTTCGGCAAGCTTCATATCCAGTTTCAGGCTCCTGGCAATCGCACGGCTGCGAATCAATGCTTCTTTTTCCCGCGCCTTGTTTTGCTGCCAGAGCTCAATATCCCTGTCAGTACTCCGCCGCAGTATTCTTTTGATGTCCGGGTTGTTTTCGTCTACCCCTTTCTTCTTCAGTTGAACCCTCACCAGTTCACCGGTCAGGCTCACTTCCCCAACGTCAAAACCGGCCACACCTTCAACGGTTACCAGTTCGCCCTTTTCAAAATACTGGACAGATGTATTGCGGTAAAATTCCTTACGGCTTCCCTGGTTAAAGCTCACTTCCATCACCCGGCAGCTGCTTTCGGCGTCACCCAACGGCAGATTTACCAGCCAGTCGTATACGTTCATACGATTGCAACTGCCCGTTCCGCAGCTTCCGTTGCTTTTACAGCCACCTGGTTTCGTTCCACATGATCCACACCCCATCGGTAATTGCCTTTTTGTTTAGCCTGGTTTGAGGGAGATTTTCCGGGGCGGGCCTTAGTACTGCTATGTAGCTTCCGTTGTGTCACTCACATCAGCGTTCAGTTCGCAGCTCAGCAAGTGGATAGTGTTGACAATGATCCAACTATATCTATATATCGGACAAAGCTTCTTCCAGTACCTGCCCTTCCGGGCAGCAGCGCCGGCAAATTTCTGATGCCTTCACTGCTTTCTCTCCAAAAAATTCTCGCAGCCTCCCCTGAACAATCGGCGGGAGGCCCTCAATACCATCAAAAATAGGAAAATTGAAGATACCGGCACTTAACTGACAGGTTAATAACCAGATTATTCCACGGTCACCGCCACCTTATTCCGGATAATGTGGTGCAGTTTCAGCGTGAGCGCCTGGAACAGCATTTTAGCATTAGCGTTCCTTTCAATATAATAATACGCATTATCCAGCTCGGTAATAATTGCCTCGAGCTGCGAAACTCCGGCAATCTTGTTGATCCTTTGGGCGATATCCAGCTCCTCCGCAGCCCCCGCCACTTTTTCGGCGCCCAGTACCTTTAACCGGATACTCAGCTCAGCCAGGTGGTTAAAATACCGCAGGAACTGCTTCTGCTTTTCCCGGCCAAGCTTACTCATCTCGTCTACCCACTTTACCTGCTCGATCATCATCCCGCGTACAATGCACTTCAGCCAGTCTTTCAGATACAGGTTCCAGTCATCGGCGGCATGCTGCAGCAAGGCGAGTGCTTCACGGTAATTTCCCTCTGCTATGGCGGCAATCTGATGCGCTGTTTCAGGACTTGCCGAAGCCCTCTGCTGGAGCGCCTGAGCCACCTCTGCATTATCCAGGGCGGGAATTCTCACCAACTGGCACCGACTCAGGATGGTTTGCAGGATCTGTCCTTCGTTCTCCGCAACCAGTATGAATAAAGTATTCGCCGGCGGCTCTTCGATCAGCTTGAGCAGCTTATTCCCTTCTTTACCAAGATACTCGGGCATCCACATCACCAGCACTTTGTATTCACTTTCAAAGGTCTTCAGGCTCAGCTTGCGGATGATATCGTTACACTCCTCGGCGGTGATATTCCCTTGTTTATTCTCCGCGCCAATCATCTGCAGCCAGTCAAACACATTTCCGTAAGGAAACTGCTGTACAAACTCCCGCCAATCTGCTATAAAATCGGTAGCGACAGGTTTTTCACCGGCTTTTTTTGTAATCACAGGGTACGAAAAATGAAGGTCTGGATGGATTAGTTGTGCTGCCCGCTGGTACCCTGGTTGGTCTGCGATCTCGTCCGGGTGGATAAATGCCGGCTTTGGTTCAAGTGCCGTTACACCCCCGAAAAGGTCCGGCACTTCCGGCGAAGGCGGCGGGATGGACACAATGTACTGCGCAAAGGCCAATGCCAGCGGTAACGCGCCACTACCCTCCTTGCCCAGGAACAGCAGCGCATGGCTCAACCTGTCCTGTTCAACCATTTCCGCCAGGTGCTGTTTCACCTGTTCCTGCCCGATCACCTCTTTGAATAGCATGGTTGCGAAGATAACACCGGGCCATTAACGACCGCGGTGCTTTTCACCCAAATGAAGCGGTGTGCGTAAGATTTTGATTGAATTTCATCTGATCGCTGGTTAATTCCGCTGCCGTATACCCCGGTGCCGGAAGCGATCAGCATCACCAATGTATTGACTTGCATCATTAGCCAGCAGACGGCCAACTTCGAACTTGTGAGAAACTGATCCAGATGAAACAGGTTTATGCATGTATAGTAGCTGCGCTGATCCCTGTTTTCTGTATGCCACAGAACAGCCCGGCATCGGAATACAAATTGAAACAGGTCACCACCATGACCGGTATGAAAATCGAATCTACGGTGTACGTGAAAAAAATGCGCAAGCGTACCGAGACAGCCGCCATAATGGGCATGGGCGGAGACATCGCCACAATTGAGCAGTGCGATCTCAGGCGCACTATCAGGTTGAACGATAAAAAGAAGGTGTATATCATAGTCCCTTTCACCGAATACGATAACCAGACGCCAGATGAACGCCCCGCCAAAGAGCGTCCCCCGGTTACGAATACCACCAGGAAAGGCGGGGTGATCAGCATATGGTATAACATCACCGATACCGGTGAAAGAAAAAAGATGTATGGTTTTGTTGCAAGACACGTATGGACTTCACAAAAAATGAAACCTTCGCCCGATGCCTGCAATATGAAGGACAGCATGCAGATCAGGACAGATGGATGGTATATCGACCTGCCTGAATTCAACTGCCCGGTTGAGACCTCACACCAGTACAGGGGAACAGCCGATTACAGCAAACCAGACTGCATGGACCGCTTTGTCATGCATTCCAGCGGGAAGGGCAGGCTCGGATTCCCCTTGATCCAGACCACCTGGATCATCATGGGTGATGGCAGTAAGGGACGAATAGAAACATCCATCGAAACCCTGGAGTTTTCCACCGCAAAGCTTGACTCCATGCTGTTCACGATTCCGCCAGGTTACAACGAAGTGAAATCAGAGCAGGAGCTGATGGATGCTTTTGATGCGAATTCGATGCTCAAAAACCTTCCGAAACCAAACGAGCAAACCGCCACACCGGTATTAAACGAACAGAAAGCACCCGGCAAAATAAGAATCGGCATCTATCCCCCTGCCGGCAACGATGAAGTTCAGCCTTCTGTTTTACAACAGCAGATGGTTGCATCTGTCAGCTCAGGCAGGATTGAAGCAGTTGCAATTGCAACCGATGAAGAAGCCCGTAAATACAACTGCGATTATACCATTACAACCCTGCTGGCCCAGGTGAAATCAACCGATAAAGTAGGCGGCCTCATAAAGGCAATCCGCAAAGCGGATCCCAGGTCAGCATCCAATTATGCGGTGCAGGGAAAACTTACGTTAAAAAAGGTTACAGACGGCACGGTGCAGAGCGAAAAAGAGATAGATGGGAAATACAGCGGCCGGATTGACGAAGCTGCCGGCGCAGCGCTGGCAGAAGGCTCAGCCGAACTGTTGAAAGCCATCCGGTAATATTGTCTGGAATGCTGCCTGTTGACACCCACCCCACCCGGAATTAGCCTCCGGGGTGGCCGGTTTTTCAGGGATTGCCACCTCCGGTTTTATCGGCCGGTTATGCTTTCCACCGGCAGATTAAAACTGATAAAAATCATATAATCTCCACTAATATGTTTTAGCTTTATAGGAGTTCTTTATACCGACATAATGTTGCCGGGGAAAATTAGTTCACTTAAAATTTAATTCCCATGGTTCAGACAGACATCTCACAGCTCTCACAGGAATGCAGCCAATGGATTGAGCAACTGCATTCTTACCGCGAAGAATTGAACAAGCTCAACAAGGAACTACAGCAGACAGCGACCAGGCCACTCACCAGAGAAGATCTCACCGAACTGGAACACTTCCAGAACCAGTTTCAAATCCAGTTAATCAACGTTCACGATGTAAAGCAGGAGGCAAAACAGCTGAACCGTAAAGTTCAGTACCAGCTTTCCACATCGAATATGGATGTAACGGAAGAAACCTATCACGATTATGAAAAGGTCGCTGACGACTATGAAACCCTTGAACACACCATTGCCGAACTCAGAAGCGATTTCGAACGTTTTGTCACGAGTGTTTGATTGCTGATCACAGACTAGTAACTACGGACCGGCAGAACAGAAAAGTTCTGCCGGTCTTATTTAATATATCCGGACCAGACATTTACTATTCCTGTAAAATCTTCACTATCCGAAATCTTATAGGGACTTTATAGGGACCTTATAGGGACTTTATAGGGACCTTCCTGCTTTGGTATCCCGTTGGTATCGCGTTCCTACTCCGTTCAGCCTTTTATGCGACAGCGATCCGCCCGTGATGCAGCAGTACGCTGTACCTTATCCCGGCCATATCAGACCGGCGCCCCGCCGCGCCCGGCAGTGCACCTGCCCGCACCGGTAAGAAGTATTGAAACAGGCAAAGCGCCGTCACCTCCTGCCGGCAGGTGACCATTGCGGAATTTCCACGGAACCCAATCGGGGTTAATCAGTAATTTACCCTTTCAATAGCAATACTCATGAACCTGGTTGCTCTCTTATCCGTTCTGTTTTGCGCGTCTATTACGGAGGCGCAGGTATACAATAGCCGCGAACCACTGGTGCATACGTTTTCAATCGTTGCGCGCGACAGTGCTACCGGTGAAATGGCTGTTGCGGTGCAAAGCCACTGGTTTAGCGTGGGCACCGCCGTTAGCTGGGGTGAGGCAGGGGTAGGCGTAGTGGCCACCCAGTCTTTCGTTGACAAAAGTTATGGACCAAAAGCACTTGCCCTGATCAAACAGGGACTCACCGCAGGTGAAGCACTTGACAGCCTTAAGCATGCGGATCCTGGGGTTGACGTAAGGCAGGTGGCAATCATTGACTACCGCGGCAATGTAGCGGCTCACACCGGAACGAAATGCATTCAATACGCCTCGCATATCACCGGAAACGATTTCAGTGTACAGAGCAATATGATGCTGGGACCCAAAGTCTGCGAATCGATGGCAGCTGCCTTCCGCCAGTCTACAGGCAAGCCCTTACCTGAACGGCTCCTGCTCGCCCTCGAAGCGGCACAAAAAGCCGGCGGGGATATCCGGGGGATGCAGAGTGCTGCGATGATTGTTGTACCCGGAACACCGAACAACCAGCCCTGGAACGACAAACTGGTTGACCTGAGAGTAGACGATCATACCCAGCCTATAAAGGAACTGAAACGACTGTACAGCGTTCACGTCGCTTATCAGCACATGAACAATGGCGACCTGGCCGTTGAGAAAAACGATATGGAACTTGCAATGCGCGAATACAACGCCGCGATGAAAATGTTTCCCGCCAATCTGGAAATGCAATTCTGGACTGCGGTGACGCTGGCTAACACAGGCAACACGGAAAAAGCGATACCGATGTTCCGGAAGATCTTTGCGAAAGATAATAACTGGAAGGAACTGGCAAAACGCCTGCCTGCTGTTGGCTTATTGAAACTGGAATCCGCAGACCTGAAGCTGGTTATAAACTGATGGGCAAACAACTCAATGCCTTTGAACATACCAGGAGGATTCGTGAAACGAACACTACCGGGTAGTTTGCCGGGATACGGCGGTCAAAGGCTGTCCAGGGTTGAAAGAGGGACAGTTAAACAATTTGTTTAAAGATATTCAGAGTATCGATTCAGCTGCCGCAACATCGTTTTGTATCGGTGAAATACATCATCAACCGGCAAACTCTGCGTTAAAACATTGACTTTAAAAGAAATATTATAATGTGCTATCATATTTCACTGCACGTGAATCCCGAAACGATTGGCGACGTTTTTCCGGGTACCATCTTTGACCCTCTGCTGGAGGAAAGTTATCATCCTGCTGACTACATGAATGGCTTCGACCATAAAATGGTGCCGGTACTCCTCACAGGACGGAAGGATGGCAAACGCCACCTCGCCCCGATGATGTGGGGCTTCCTGGGCAGTATGGCGCGCAACTTCGAAGATGCGCGGCGATTCTGGAACGGTTATAAAGACGAAACAGGCAAATGGAAACAAGGATACATCACACTCAACGCAACGGGTGAGGACCTGCTTGAAAAGAAAATGTATAAAGACGCGGCACTGCACAGGCGTTGTATTGTTTTCGCTGATGGATTTTATGAATGGTACCACCATCATCCCATCGGCAGGAAAGGAGAAAGGCTGAAAACGGTGGTTAAATACCCGCACCATATTCAGCTGAAAGACCGGTCGCAACCGCTGATGATGTTCGCCGCAATATGGAATCCCTGGCGTCATACCGAAGTGAACACCGGAACCGGCGAAATACAGGAGCTGGTAACGCCCACTTTCGCGATCATCACCACCGCGGCGAATGAACTGATGTCCAGAATTCATAACTCCAAACAACGGATGCCGGTAATCCTCAATCGGGATCTTGCAGAAGAATGGATCAGGGAAGGACTAACGGAACAGCGGATCAGGGAGATCGCAACCTGGCAGTATCCCTCAGAATTGATGGAAGCTTATACAATCGCCAAAGACTTCCAGCAGCTTGCCAACCCGAGGGAAAGGTTTGAATACCCTGAATGGGACGGGGTGTTTTGCTGAGCCGGTCTCAGCTGAAAAATACCAGAAAACACTTACTGCATGCGCAGTAAGACTTTCGAATTCCTCGCCGCAATCTTCGGATCCATCACCCCTGCAAAGAGGTCGCCTTTTTTCTTTAGCCGCGCTTCCATATTCAGTATCGTAAAATTATCCGGCGACAACCTTTCGTTCAATTCGCGCCATTCGATCGGCGCCGATACGGTGGGTTTTCCGTGCGGCCGCGCTGAATATGCAGCAGCTACGGTATCTGCATAGTCATTCTGGCTGGGGTCAATAAAAAGCCGGTTGCCGCGGGAACTGACCGATACATTCGTGGTGGTAATGGATGGCACCAGTTCATGAATACCGGCGCAAATATTTTCAGCGATACCTCGTGCCTGTCTGAAATTGATATCACGGCATGGCAGGTAAAGATGGATCCCGGTCTTCCCGGAGGTCTTAACAAAAGCCTTCAGCTTGTTTTCATCAAAGAATTCTTTTGCAGCCTGTGCAGTTGTCACCGCTTTTTTGAAATCATCGTCAGAAGGATCAAGGTCAATAATGATAAAATCAGGATGCTGCTCGTCCTCGGCACGGGATGTCCAGGGATTGAAGTCAATACAACCAAGATTTACCGCATAAACAAGTGTCGCCAGGTTATTACAAACCAGGTAGTCGATCACATCCCTTTTCCCCTGCCTGCGGTGCTTTCTTGGCGTGCGATGGATTTCCGCGAATGCCGGTTGCCTTTCCTCCATGTCTTTGATGTATAGCCCCGGTGCAGCAGGCCGGTTGGGTTTGATATGCAATGAAAGTGGCCGGTGCATAAGATGCGGTAAAAGAAATGGTGCCACCCGGATATAATAATGGATCAGGTCGCCTTTTGTAATCCCTTCCCAGTAAACCTTATCAATATTGGTAATCGTTACTTCGTTCCCTTGTATATCCAGTACATCGCTGCGTTCAATTTTGATTGCATCCAGCTGAGGCCAGTTGCTGTCTTCGTTGAGTTGCCGCGTGCGGGTTTTACTTTTCACTGGCTTCTTCTCCGCTGATGCGTTTTGCCTGCCGGCCTCCAGGGTATTCATTTCCGTTACCGGGTTCGTCACCTCTTCCGGGTTCATATCGTTCCTGAAACCGACGAACCGTGCCGGCTTACGAATCCTTCCGCTTCCGGTTACATCATCAAACTGTACCCGGATTACCCGTTCGGGCCGCAACCAATGTGCAGGAGTACTGGTTTCAACTTCTCCGGAGAACGGTTTTCTTTTCGTAGCAAGCCTTTCCAGTTCCGCCACAATCGACGCGGTGTTCTTCCGGTTGAATCCGTGACCAACGTGTCCGAAATATTTCAGTTCACCGTCTTCGTAATACCCGAACAACAGCGAACGGAATTTTTTGCCCGACTCCGATTCGGTCCATCCGCCGAGCACGAGGTCTGCCTCAGCTACGGTTTTCACCTTCAGCCATTCTTTTGAGCGCCGGTGTACGTAAGTACTGTCGCGCTTCTTTGCAACAATACCTTCAAGGCCCATTTTTTTGACACCTTCAAAAAGCTGTTCCCCGTCATCAAACTCGTCACTGTACCGGATCGTATCATTGAACGGAACGACAGCACGCAGTATCTGCTTTCTTTGCTCCAGCGGCAACTGCCTCAGGTCATACCCGTTCAGCCAGAGAATGTCAAATACATAATACCGCAGTGGCAAACCCGGTTTTTTCCTGCCGAGCACCTGAAAGTCGGGCTTACCCTCTTTATCTACAGCGATAACCTCCCCATCCAGGACAGCCTGGAGTTCAAGTGAGGCAAGTGCAACTGATACTGCTTCAAACTGCCGGGTGAAATTCAGAAACGCTTTCGAATGCAGCAACACCTTCCCGCCATCACAATACGCAATGATGCGATATCCGTCGAACTTTAATTCATAAATATATTCCGGGTCATTAAGGGGCCTTGCAGCAAGTGTAGCAGACATCGGCAGCAGCTTCGAAGGCATGGAAGCCTTCTTCCCTTTCCGGAGCAGCTTGTCAACAGGGAACTGCCTGTCAGCTACTTTCTGATCCGGATGAGACGGTCGATTGCTCTGCCATGTTGCGGCTTTATCATTCCCCGCCATCTCTACCACGGTGAGACCGGAGACCACCGAACGGTCCTGTTCCAGTATATCTTTTTTACGTGCATGGCTGTCTTTGACCTTTACCAGAAGCCAGTTGTTTTCCCCGCGTTCCGGGAGGTGGGTCAACCGGAATCTCCCCTTTAGTTTCTTCCCATGCAATACAAATTCAAGGCTACCGCGATGAAGGTGATTCAATAACCAGTTTTCGTTTTCTTTTTTGGTTTTCTTCGGTGCAACCGGCTCATAGCTCCCTTCATCCCATATGATCACCGCTCCGGCGCCATAGTTGCCTTTGGGTATATTTCCTTCAAAGTCCTTATAATCATAAGGATGATCTTCCACCATGAACGCACTCCGGCGTACCGCGGGATCCAGCGAAGGGCCTTTGGGAACTGCCCAGCTTTTGAGCACTCCTTTCAGCTCCAGCCGGAAGTCATAATGAAGATGGGAGGCCTGGTGTTGCTGCACTACAAAATGAAGTTTGTTTCCACGCGCTTTTCCGCCGCTGGGCTCCGGTGTCTTGCCTGGTTTTCGCTTTTCGCGGTATTCTGTTAGTCCCATTGCAATATCATTCATTAAGCCGCGTTCTGCTGCGCGGTGATCAGCCCCGGTTTGCCTTTCTCTTTACCGGCGGTTTTTCCTTCAGCACAGTGCGGTAAACCAGTCGCCAGTCTTCGTGTTCCCCGTGAACCATCCCGGCCTCAACCCGCAGAACGGTCTCCTCCTTTCCTGTAATGCGAAATCCTGCTGCCTTCATCCGCTGCAACAGGAAAACTCCGGCCCGCTTCTCTGCCGGGTTAAAAGCATAGCAGAACAATGCGCCATTCCCCTTCCGCTTCAGTGCAACCAGGTAAGGAATCAGCTCCTGTTTTTTTTCGCCATATGTCACTATTACGCTGCTGCGCCGCTTAATCGCCTCTGCCAGTTTCGGAAGTATCTTCGCCTCACCATCAGTGATAGGCTCATCCTTGTTCAGCATCATCTCGATCACCTGCGCGTTGAATGCTGCATAACCTGAATCATCGTTATCAAAATAGATATACACGTCTTTGCCGCTACGCATCCAGTCGCGGGCATTTCCGGCCCACCTGGTCAGTGTGGCGAAATCATAACTTCCCTGGTACTTATTCCTGGTCGGGCCGTGTAACCGCAGGTATACCCAGTCGGCGGTAACCTTTACCGGTGACATATGCCCCGCAAGCTGGTAAATACAGAATGCACAGTTGTATTGCTGCAGCAGTGCATACACTTCTTCGGTATACCATGTGGGATTCCGGAATTCAAATGCGAACCGGTATCCCCGTGGTAGCTGCTCCAGGAATTCGCGGAGCCGCTCAATATTCAGTTGCCAGCCCGGCGGCAGTTGGAAAAGGATAGGACCCAGCTTGTCTTCAAGGCCGTTGCAGTTATGCAGAAATATCTCCAGCGCTTCCCGGGTATCACCTAGCTTCTTCATGTGCGTGATGAATCTGCTGGCCTTTACCACATAGATAAAATCCGGTGGGCTGTTCCTGCGCCAGCCTTCGAACGTTTCCTTCGACGGAAGCCTGTAGAACGGGTTGTTCAGTTCAACGGTTCTGAAAAACATGCTGTAAAAGCTGAATTCGTCTGCAACACGTAATCCCGGCGGGTAAAACGTCCCTTTCCAGTGTTTGTATAACCACCCCGAAGTGCCGACGTATGCTTTCCCGTAACGCTTTGCCATCGCGCAACAGCCTTAAAAAACATGCCAGCATATCATTGATTTCATTCATATGAATGTCGCCAAACACTGACTTCCCAGCCGTTTGGTCGTCGGTTGCAGCTTGTACAGCCGTTCATCAAACAGCAACCAAATCATGACGCTGGTAAGCCAGCGGTAATATAGTCAAGTTGTATCTTCAGCGCCTATGCTCCGACTATTTGCAATGCTTTCCTGCCTCGGCTGCGGGCTGATGGTATCAGCCCAGAACGATACAATGCACGAAAACAGTATCAACGCCGCTTACAACCGGCAGATTGCTTTAACAGGCGACCTGTATTATGGTCGCGAACACACCGGCTATCCGCAGAAGCTGACTGGCACGCCTTACTACAATTCAAATGACTGGCAGAAAGGAACCGTTGTATTCAACGGCAGGCTGTATGAAGGGGTGAACCTGAAATACGACCTTATTACGGACCAGCTGATTGTACTGCATCCGAACAATTTCTTCGCGGTTACCCTTTTCCCCGAAAAAGTATCATCGTTCACCATCGGTAACGACCAGTTCATTTACGTTCCTGCAAACAATGCAGCAGGCATTAAACAGCCAGGCTTCTATCTCCAGCTGGCAAGCGGCAAACTCACCATACTGGCGAAGCGATCAAAGAGAATTGAAGAGGCTACCACCACCGGTGAGCTTGAAAGAACAGTGGTGGAAAGCGCGTCATACTGGGCAGTAAAAAACGGGGTCGCCTATCCAATTGGCGGCGAAGAATCTGTACTCGCGCTCGTGGACGAACAGGCCAGGCAGATACGTGCCACGCTCAGGGAAAAAGGTATCCGGTTCAGGAAGGCGAAAGAAGCCGCACTCCTGGAAATCGCAACCATTTATAACCAATCAGCAGACTAACATGCGGAAAAGCTTATTGATTTTTATATTTTTTTCTGGTTGTAGCCTGGGGGTAATCGCACAGGAAACCAGGCCCCTCATCAGTGGTGACTTCCAGGGCATCAGTGCTGCGGAAATGTTTCGCCGCATGGAATCGGCAACCGGATACCGTTTCTATTTTGACGTCCAACATGCGTCGCAGATAACCGTTAATACCACTGCTAACGCGGAACCACTGGACCGTGTACTCACGAAGGCATTGCAGGCCACGGGTCTTAAATTTTCGATCGACAGGGAACACCACGTCTTCATCACCTCCCGCTACCAGGTTATCACCACGCTTGCTGCAGGTTATTATAAGGAGAACCGTGGTAATATCATGGTGATTGATGAAGAAGCAGTACCGGATTTTACTGCCGAAACAAAGAAGCCTGAAACCAAAGTATCGGAAAAAGTGGTGGTGATCGGGGAAAAGAAAGTCCGTAATAAACCCCATGCGATCATCTCTGGTTACGTCAAAAGCGAAAAGTCCGGCGAACCCGTGATCAACGCGTCGGTATTTATCGAGAAGCTGCAACGCGGAACGGTCACCGACCAATACGGGCACTACTTGCTGACGGTGCCAACAGGTGAACACATATTCAGTATACAAAGCCTCGGAATGCAGGACCAGAAACTGAAAGTGATTATATATTCAGATGGCCGGATGGATGTGGAACTGAAGGACGCGGTAGCTACCCTGAAAGAGGTAGTGGTGTCTGCGCAGAAGGTGGCGAACGTAACCCGCGTACAGATGGGACTTGAAAAGCTGAACATCGCGACCATTAAAAAAGTCCCCGCGCTGTTTGGTGAGGCGGACGTGATCAAGGCAGTGCTCACATTGCCTGGCGTCAAGTCAGTAGGCGAAGCAAGCGCCGGCTTTAACGTAAGAGGCGGATCTACCGACCAGAACCTGATACTGCTGAATGATGGAACGATTTACAACCCCTCCCATTTCTTTGGTATGTTCTCCGCATTCAACCCTGAGATCATCAAGGATATAGAACTCTACAAAAGCAGTATTCCGGTGAAATTCGGTGGCCGGCTTTCTTCAGTGTTGAACATCACAACGCGGGAAGGAAATAAAAAGGAATTTACCGGTCTGGCAGGCGTTGGCGTGATCACCAGCAGGTTCAACATCGAAGGACCCCTGGTAAAAAACCGGACATCTTTTATTTTCGGAGCACGCACCACTTATGCCAACTGGCTGCTGAAATTGCTGCCGGATCCTTACGACCGCAGCAAGGCGTCTTTCAGTGATCTGAATCTCGGCATCAGTCATCATATCAATGACCAGAACGATATTTATGCTTCGGGATATTACAGTACCGACCAGTTTAATCTTGCCAGCGACACCACTTACGCCTATAGTAACCGCAGTGCGAACCTGAAGTGGAAACACAGTTTCGGAAACAAGCTGACGGGATACTTCACCACCGGCTTTGACCAGTACGAATACCATGTAACCAGCAAAAAAAATAAGATCAATGCCTACAGGCTGGCTTTCGATGTTACGCAATTCAACCTCAAAGCAGACTTCACCCATACACTGAACGCCCGCCACACCCTGGATTATGGATTGAATGCCGTGTATTACAAGCTGAACCCCGGCTCATTTACGCCGGTGGGTACCGGTTCACTGGTGAAAGATGATATCGTATCCCGGGAACAGGCGCTGGAGTCTGCCCTGTACCTCGGCGACCGTTATAATATTTCCCAGCAGCTCTCTGTAAACGCGGGTATTCGTTACGCGATCTTCAATTACCTCGGTCCGCAGGATGTGAACCTCTATGCAGCCGGTGTTCCGAAGACAGAGACCAGCATCACCGGAACAAAACACTATAACGGCGGAGTGATCCAGACTTACCAGGCTCCCGAGTACCGGTTATCGGTTCGTTATGCATTCAATAACACCTTCTCAGTAAAGGCTGGTTATAATTCTTCCAGGCAGTATATCCACATGCTTTCGAACACTACTTCGATCGCACCAACAGACATCTGGAAGCTGAGCGATCCGAATATAAAGCCCCAGCAGGGCGACCAGGTTTCACTCGGATTCTACAAGAACCTGAAGTCAAACACCATTGAGCTGTCAGCGGAATTCTATTACAAGCGGCTGAAAAATTACCTTGACTACAAACCCGGCGCCACCCTGGTACTGAATCACCATATTGAAACCGATGTGATACAGGCTGCAGGCAAGGCCTATGGCGCAGAGCTGATGCTCAAAAAACCAGGTGGAAAACTCAATGGCTGGATCAGCTATACTTACTCGAGGATTTTGCTGAAAATGGATGACCCCACCATCAGCGAACTCATCAATGGCGGAAAGTACTACCCCGCAAACTACGACAAGCCACACGACGTTACGCTTGTCGGAAACTACAAAGTGAATCACCGGCTTAGCTTCTCAGCAAACGTTACATACAGTACGGGAAGGCCTATCACACTCCCGATAGGCAGGTATTACTACGCCGGCTCGGAACGCGTGCTGTATTCCGACCGGAACGCTTACAGGATTCCCGATTATTTCAGGGCAGACGTTGCCATGAACATCGAAGGCAATCATAAGGTAAAACAGAAAACACATAACTCCTGGACGATCGGTCTCTACAATATCACCGGTCGCAAAAATCCCTATTCGGTTTACTTCGTATCCCAGAATGGATTCGTGCGGGGTTACAAGCTTTCGATTTTCGGAAGCATCCTACCATTCATTAACTATAATATCCGATTCTGATGAAACGCATATCATACCTGTTCATTTTCCTGCTGCTTGCCGTCCTGGCCTGCCGCGAGCGCTACGACATCAACCTGAAATCGACCGATAAGGTGGCGCTGGTGGTCGAGGGCTATCTCAATGGCGGAAACGGCCCGACAAGCATCACCCTGAGCCGCAGTTACGCCCTGAACAGCGTCGGCAGCCCGTTGCCCGTCACCAAGGCGCAGGTAACCGTTGAAGGAGACAATGGCAGCAGCTTCTCATTGACCGAAGTAGGTAGCACCGGGCGGTACCGGCACAGCCAGCTGACACTCCTACCAACACAGCAGTACCGGCTAAGGATCAAAACACAGGACAATACCGAATACCTGTCGGAATACGTTCCCGTGCTCAGCAGTCCCGCGATCGACAGCATCAACTGGAAATGGGAAAACGAGGGAATTATGTTCTACGCGAACACACATGATGCTACCGCCAAATCGAAGTATTACAGGTGGGAGTATGAAGATACCTGGGAGATCATCTCGAACTATTCTTCTTTCGTCAAGGTGGTAGACACACTTATCCTTCCCCGGAACTTCCCCGCAGAAGATGTGTCGCATTGCTGGAAGTACGGAACTTCTTCCTCCATCATGCTGGGCACTACGGCGCAGTTACAGTCGGATGTGGTGTTTGAGGCTCCTTTGTACTTCCTTCCAAAAAACATAGAGAAACTGGGCGTGCGATACAGTACCCTGGTAAAGCAGCAGGTACTTACCCGCCAGGCTTATGAATACTTCCTGCTGATGAAAAAGAATACTGAGCAGCTCGGAAGCATCTTTGACCCGCTTCCTTCCGAGCTCCGGGGAAATATCCGCTGCCTCAGCAACCCCGCTCAGCAGGTGATTGGATATATAACCGCGGGTATTACCGAAGAGAAGAGAATCTTCGTAAGCAGCAACGATCTGCCCGGCTCAAACTATATATTCCCGAACTGCAGCTGGAGGCTCGTGCCTAATAAAAAGGACAGCCTCCGCAAATGGATGCCCGCCCTGATGCCTTACGCGGAAGATCTCGACCTGTTTGGCAACGTAGTCGGGTATTTCATGGCACCGTTGGTCTGCTCCGACTGCACTGCGCGCGGTGGTTCGAATGTGAAGCCCTCATACTGGTAAAAACGAAAAACACAACCGGAAAACCTAAACCAAAATTTACGCCGTTACACCGATGAAAATTAAAAATATTCTGTTTGCGATAGTGGTTTTTACAGGCGTTCACCATTCTGCTTCAGCGCAGCAGGAGAACCTCGACCGGATCAGGGATAAATTCAGAAAAGCTGGTGAAGTTAACCGCCAGGAAAAGCTCTTCGTGCATACCGATAAAGCGTTTTACCTGGCGGGCGAGATCGTCTGGTTCAAGCTATATGCAGAACAGCAATCGTTGCTCAGTAGTATCGCATATGTTGACCTGCTGGACGTAACGGGAAAAACCGTTCTTGCTGCACGTATTTCGTTGCAGGATCAGAAAGACAACGGCTCTATGCTGCTGCCGCTTTCTTTATCCTCCGGCAACTATAAACTGCGGGCTTATACCAGCAATATGCGGAACCTGGCAGAAGAAAGTTTTTTTGAACAGCCGATCACTGTCATCAATCCTTTCCGCGAACCCACGCCGGCAAATCCGGTACATACGAATGCTCACGAAGCCGCTTTTTTCCCGGAGGGCGGTAACCTGGTGAAAGGCCTGGAATCGAAACTCGCCTTTAAGGTTACCGATCATTATGGCAATGGCATAGACTGCAGCGGTGAGATTGTGGATATATCAGGCAAAACGATTGTCGGCTTCAGCTCTCTGAAATTCGGGATGGGACAACTGTTGTTCACCCCCGTGTCGCAGGGATACAGGGCGATCATCCGCACCGCCGGCGATACGTTTTCTGTTTCCCTTCCCGAAGTGATGGAGAACGGCTACGTGATGAGTGTACAGAAAGTAGCCGGGAACATGGAAGTAACGGTAAAGTCAACCCACACGGCACCACATTATATTTCGCTCGTTTCAAGGCACCACGATCGGCTGTTGACAACCCAGTCATCACTCATTTCCAACGGCCGCCTCACCTTCACGATCCCTGCAAATAAACTCGGCGCCGGGGTTAACCAGTTAACGCTTTTCGATGCAACGAACATCCCGGTGTGTGAACGACTGGTATTTATTCCGCCACCGGTAACAAGCATCGCAGGTACCAGCACTGACAAAAAGGTTTACAGCACCCGCGAACAGGTTAACATTAGTGTAAATACCAATGACACTGCCCGGCGCGCTGTTCCCGCCAATCTTTCACTGGCTGTGGTGCCGGTTGATTCTTTCAACGCCTCAGACGCAGCGGACATCCGCAGTTATTTCTGGATGTCGGCAGACCTGAAAGGCCATATTGAATCTCCATCATATTATTTTGGAACGCCTTCACCGGAACTGGAAACAGCAACAGAAAACCTGATGCTGACACATGGATGGCGACGTTTCAACTGGAAACGGATTCTGAATCCTTCAGTGACCAGCAACCGCTTTCCTGTGGAAGCAGGAACACAGGAGATTAAGGTAAAGGTGACCGG
>DASVBM010000005.1:0-6827 GCA_036375835.1 Chitinophagaceae bacterium
TTGCTTGTATCAGCGTGCTGATAAAAATTTATTAAACGGAAGAGAAGGTCCCCGCGGGTGCGCTGAAATTGATCGGGTGCCTGCTCAGGCGATATTCGTGCGGTACCTTGCCTTGCGGTAAAACAGCATCTCGGTAAGGAAGATGAGCATGATGCTGATAGCGGTAGTTCCTGTAACCTTGCCCAGGAAAAACAGGAAATTGCCGAACTGCATCCACTCCAGTAATACCAGGAAAGCGTGATGCATGAAAGTGAGGATCAGCACATAGACAAAATATGGCGCCCACCCCATACTCCGGAGGCTGGGTTCCACATAACTCAGTTCAGTCGTTTCCTGCGGCAACAATAAGTTCAGCAGGAACGGCCGCAAATAAGCGATGAGCACACAGGGCGCAGCGTGCAGGCCGGGGTGATGGGTGAAAAAATCGAGTGATAACCCGAAGATGAACGCAATCAGCATCAGCCCCAATCTGGATATGCTGAAAGGCAGCCAGAGGATGAAAAGGAAATACAGGTAGGGGACAATAAACTGGTGCAGCGGCGGAATATTATTCAGCACGTATGCCTGCAACAGCAGGAACAGAACGAACCGGGCGGTATTTTTAACGAGGTCTGTCATTGTCGTAATCGTCTATGGAATCTTCCAGTTGTTTTTGCTCGGCAAACAGCAGGTTATCCACTAGGTAAACATATTGTAAAGCCGAGAAATTTGTAGCCGGCCGCACCGTGAGCGTAAAGAAATTACTGGAGGGATCCGCATCGATGCGGGAGATTGTGCCAACCATAATGCCCGGCGGGAATGTGGAATACGTGCTCGTAAGCACGGTATCGCCCTTCGCCACCTTCGCGCTCTTCGTGATATTGCGCAGCGTCAGTTCCCAAGGATCTTCGCCGTCCCATTCGAGGATGCCGGCGTTCCTGTCTTTTTTCATCATCGAGCTCACCTTCGTGGTACGATGCAGGAGGCTTTTCACGATACTGTAGTTATCGCTCACGGCAACCACCGTTCCTGCAATGGTGTTGCCCGGTGCCACCACAGCCATGCCTTTTTTCACTCCCTGCCTTGAGCCACGTTCCAGTGTCATATAGTTCGTCTGCGAGCTGGTGGTGTTATTGATCACACGCGCAGGCAGCCAGGTGAACTTCCGGATCTTTCCCAGGGTATCACGCACCAGGCTGTCGATGAAAAACGTTTTGGTAGTGTCCGGCCCGCTGAAATTACCGGAAAGCATGTTGCGCAGCGTATTGTTTTCATCCGCAAGCCGCCTGTTCTCCGCCTTCAGGTGAAAATAGCTTTCAACCGAAGTATACTGTTTGTCTACCCAGCCAGTTGCCTCCATTGCCACGTTAGAGAATATCGCCTGGTGAGTTTTGTTGTAATTGACCAGAATAGCGATGCTGATGCCCTGAAGCACCAGGAACACCAGGAAATTCAGGTAACGGCTTATGAAAAGGAAAATATTTTTCACTCAGGTCAAAATTCAAACTCCATGGGCATATTCCAAAATATAAAATTCCAAATCCCAGTTCAACGCAGCTGCCGGAATTTGGAATTTCTATAAGGGGTTTAGCTCCTTATCTCATGATAAAAGGAAACTTGCTGTAGTTCTTCAGCGCGATGCCGGTGCCGCGTACCACGCTTTTCAGCGGATCGTCAGCTACGTGCACAGGCAGTTTGATCTTCTGGCTGAGCCGCTTATCCAGTCCACGCAGCAACGCACCGCCGCCGGTGAGGTAAAGGCCCCTGCGATAAATATCGGCTGCCAGTTCCGGAGGCGTTGTTTCCAGCGCCTTGAGAATGGCTTCTTCAATCTTAAAGATACTTTTGTCCAGCGCTTCGGCGATCTCCTGGTAGCTCACCATGATCTGCTTGGGAATGCCGGTTACAAGGTCGCGGCCATTAACCGGGATATCGTCGGGCGGGCTATCCAGGTCTTTCATCGCCGCACCGATCTGGATCTTGATCTGTTCAGCTGTCCGCTCACCGATCAGCAGGCTGTGATAACGGCGGAGTGCTTCCATAATGTCGGCGGTGAATTCATCACCCGCAATACGGATACTCTGGTCGCACACGATACCTGCCAGGGCTATTACGGTAATGCCCGTGGTTCCACCACCAATATCGATGATCATATTTCCCACCGGCTCTTCCACATCAATTCCGATACCCAGCGCCGCTGCCATAGGCTCGTGCAGCAGGTAAACTTCTTTTGCCCCTGCCTGTTCCGCACTGTCGCGAACCGCGCGCTTCTCTACTTCTGTGATCGATGAAGGTATACAGATCATCATTCGCCAGCTCGGGGGGAATAATGGTTTCTTCGGGTAGATCATTTTGATCATTTCGCGGATCATCAGTTCCGCAGCATTGAAGTCGGCGATAACCCCATCCTTAAGCGGCCGCACTGTGCGAATGCTTTCATGCGTCTTTTCGTGCATCATTAATGCCCGCTTGCCGACAGCTATTACGTGTTTGGGATTGTTCCGGTCGAGCGCAACGATCGACGGTTCGTTAACAACGATCTCCTCGTTGTGAATAATCAGGGTGTTTGCAGTGCCCAGGTCAATCGCGATATCTTGTGTAAACCAGTTAAATAGTCCCATTTATTCAAAATATTCTAATGTGTTCAATGCCTGCAAAGTGAAAGAATAAAGTTGAATCCACAAAGTTTCAAAACATTGATTTTTATGGATTCTGCCCGCCCCCGGCCGCTGTTTTCAGCCATCCGGAAGAACGCCTTTTTTCCTTCCCTTCCGCCTTTGTAACCCTGCGCTCCAACGCTTCGCTGCAAAAGACATTCCGCTCCTTACCGGCCGGTTTCCGCGGCGGCCATATCAGATCGTGAACTCGTAGCCGATGTCTTTCCGGTAATACATTCCGTCGAAAGATATTTTTTCCAGTACCGACCGGCTTCTCATTACCGCTTCCTGGATCGAACTGCCAAATGATGTTGCCGCCAGTACCCTTCCGCCGTTCGTAAGAACGTTGTCTTGTTCTTTTTTAGTACCTGCATGGAAAATAATACTGCGATCTCCCGCCGCAGCAGCAAGACCGGTGATCCGTTTTCCCTTTGAATAATCACCGGGATACCCCCCACTGACGGCCATTACGGTTGCGACGCAGTCCGGGTTGTATTCGATCTTTATATCCCTGAGTCTTCCTTCATGCATGGTGCGGAACAGTTCTACCAGGTCGTTCCTGAGCCGGGGCATTACTACCTCGGTTTCCGGGTCACCCATCCGGCAGTTGTACTCGATTACATAAGGTTCCCCTGCCACGTTCATAAGACCGAAAAACACGAAGCCGTGGTATTCCAGTTTTTCTGAGCTGAGACCGGCAATTGTAGGAGCGATGATCCGGTCTTCCACTTTTCTGATGAATGCACCGTCAATAAACGGCACCGGTGTTACGCAACCCATGCCGCCGGTATTCGGGCCGGTATCGCCTTCACCGATTCGTTTATAATCCTTGGCGTGACCAATCACCTGGTAATCCTTCCCATCCGTCAATACAAACACGCTCACCTCGATTCCTTCCAGGAACTGCTCGACCACTACTTTGCTGGATGCCTTTCCAAACTGTTCATTGATTATCATCTCATCGAACACGTTCAATGCCTGCTCGTGGCTGACTGCGATCACCACCCCCTTGCCTGCTGCAAGGCCGTCTGCCTTCAGTACCACCGGCAAGGAATGGCTGCTGATATATGCTTTGCCGGCTTCATAGTTTTCGCGGGTAAATTCTGCATAGGCGGCAGTAGGAATCTGGTGTCGCTGCATGAATTGCTTGGAAAAAGCCTTACTTCCTTCGAGTTGCGCGCCTGCAGCCGAGGGGCCAACCACTACCAGGTTGCCGGGAAAACCACGCTCTTTGAAGTAATCGTACACACCATTGACCAGTGGCTCTTCCGGTCCGACTACCAGCATCCCGACCTGGTGTTCCTTTACCGCATCTTCAATTGCCGCAAAATCGTTTACGCCAACCGGAAGATTCGTTCCCAGTTCCGCCGTACCCGCGTTCCCTGGAGCAATGAACAGTGCTCCGCAGGAGTTGCTTTGTTTCAGTTTCCAGGCCAGCGCATGTTCCCTTCCGCCACTTCCCAAAAGAAGAATATTCATATATCTTAATGTGTGGCGAAGATCGTCACATATTAAACATGATGAAGTATAGCCCCGTGAAAAAATAATTTACCTTACTTTGAGGCGATTAAATCAAAACTATTTACAAAAAAATCTGACATGGAAAAAACGGTTGCAAAGGCCAGGCACCCCCGGGCGTTATACGCGCTATTCTTCACAGAAATGTGGGAGCGCTTTGCGTATTACCTGATGGTTGGTATTCTTTTCCTGTATCTGATCGATACTACTACCGGTGGAAAAGGATTTTCGCAGGATATGGGAGCTGATGTCGTCGGTAGTTTTATCGCACTGGTATACCTCACTCCGTTTATCGGTGGCCTGGTGGCGGACCGATACCTGGGTTATGTAAAATCTATATTTATCGGTGGCTCTCTGATGGCGGCGGGTTATATCGGACTGGCGATACCCGGCAACATGGCCATGTATATTTCTCTCGGGCTGATCATCGTCGGCAACGGCTTTTTCAAACCGAATATCTCGACGCTGCTTGGCAATATTTACAACCGCGAAGACCTGAAGCCGTTAAAGGATAATGCCTACAACATTTTCTACATGGGCATCAATATCGGCGCGTTCATATGCAACTTTGTTGCCGCCTACCTCAGAAATGAGTATGGCTGGGGTTATGCATTTGCAGCAGCCGGCGTGGGACTGATCATCGGGATGATCATCCTGGCCACGAACCTTCAGCATGTAAAACACGCGGACATTAAAAAGCCGGTGCAGAAGGAAGACATGCCGCTGTCTAAAATATTTCTTTACGTGTTTGTTCCTGCCATCATCGCGGGAATAATCGGCTGGTTCGTTCCTGCTCAGCTATTCGGTTCTCCGATCATGGGCAGCCAGGCAAATGACGCATTCATCTTCGCCTGCCTCCCGATCATTGGTTTTTATGTTTCGCTTTACATCAAAGCCACCGGTTCGGATAAACGGGCGATCGGTTCCTTGCTTTTCATCTTCGCCATCGCCGTTGCTTTCTGGACGATCTACAACCAGAACTCTACGGGCCTGACGCTCTGGGCGGAAAAACATACCGACAGAACGGTTTCGCCGACAACTGAAAAAATAGCGGGTAAGCTCGGATTCCTGCAAACAGTCAGTGATTCTAACCGGATGGTGCCGAAGGTGGACCAGCACCTGGTTGCCGTGAAAGATGAAACGGGACAGGATATGCAGGTTATGGGGCCTGATCCTTATTTCAACAACGTTCCCATGGAAGACCGGCCGGGCGGTTCCATCAAGCTCGCGAACACAGAGTTGTTCCAGTCATTGAACCCCCTGTTCATAGTTGTGCTGACGCTGATATTTGTACCGCTCTTCGATGCGCTGCGAAGGCGGGGAAAGGAGCCTACCACCGCCTGGAAATTCTGTATGGCCTTGTTCATATCCGGGCTTTCCTCGCTGGTGATGGTGTTCGCCATCATGTCTGTTCCGTCGATCTATACGCATAAAGCCTCGCCCATATGGCTCTGGCTTACCTATTTCATTTTTACGATCAGTGAAATCTTCCTCAGCCCGATCGGATTGTCGCTGGTATCAAAGCTCGCGCCGCCAAGGCTTACCGCCCTGCTGATGGGAGGATGGTTCCTTTCCACGTCCATCGGCGGAAAAGTGGCCGGCGTGATGACCACATTCTGGGATGACTTTACCGACAAGAAGATGTTTTTCATGATCCTCGTGGTGGCCGCATTTATCGGCGGGATAATGATTCTCGCCCGCATAAAATCACTGAATGCGATCGTCAGGGAGCGGACAGGCGAATCGTAGGAATTTTTCGATATTATTGCAAAAGGAGTTGAATCATCAGCTCCTTTTTTTTATCTAATGACTGCTTATGTGGAAAAAACATCCTAAGGCCCTGCCTTTTCTTTTCTTCTCAGAGATGTGGGAGCGATTTGGTTATTACCTGATGATCGGCATCTTCACCCTCTATCTCAAAGACGTGAAGCAGGGATTCTCGATGAACGAAGCCGAATCGGCGGATCTCTACGGAACATTTATCGGCCTGGTGTTTCTAACTCCGTTTCTGGGCGGGCTGCTTGCGGACCGGTATCTCGGGTATCGCAAGTCTATTATCATTGGCGGCCTTATGATGGGCGCTGGTTATTGCCTGATGGCGGTGCATAGCCTCACCATGTTGTATATCTCAATGACACTGGTGATAATCGGCAACGGATTCTTCAAGCCGAATATATCCACGCTGCTCGGTAATGTATATAATGCCCCGCAATACCAGCACCAGAAAGACGATGGATACAACATCTTCTACATGGGTATCAATATCGGCGCCTTCATCTGCAATTTCTTTGGCGCCGCGCTGTATGTATTGTTCGGCTGGGGACACGCTTTCATTGCTGCGGGCGTGGGTATGTTCCTCGGTGTGATCATATTCCTCATCGGCACCAGGCATTATATCGCTTATGATATTAAGAAAGGTGTGGGCCCGAACGATATGCCGATGGGGAAGATCGTCCTGCTGATACTCGTACCTGCGGTCATTGCCGGCGTAGTGGGATGGCTGATCGGAGGCATCACCTCGGCATCGAATCCCGGGGGTAATATCTTCGGGTCAGATTCCACGGATGCGTTCATTTTCGCTTGTATACCCGTCATTATCTTCTATTTGTCGCTTTACTTCCGCGCCAAAGCCGATGAGAAACGACCGATCGCCGCATTGCTCGCGATCTTCGC
>DASVBM010000043.1:0-3250 GCA_036375835.1 Chitinophagaceae bacterium
AAGCCAGAACAAACCGCAATACGAAGCGATACAATCGATCCTGTCCCGGCAGGTGAATGCTGAGATCAGCTTCACAACAGAACCGGTTCCGGATTCGGTAGTGATCGCCATCGAGCAGGATCGCTTTTTTATTCAAACAGGTAGCAAGCTGGATACAGCTGCGTTGAAAGATGAACTGCTGAAAGACCTCGAATACCAGAAGAACTTCCTGGGCAGCGTAGTTAAGAAACTCAGCAACGAGCGGTTTGTACAAAACGCAAAGCCGGAAGTAGTGGAACTGGAACGGAAGAAACAGGCCGATGCCGAGGCGCGCATCAGAACTATCGAGGAAAGCCTTTCCAACCTTTAAAATCAGCTGGAGGAACGCTGATTATCATGACTGCCATGATTTTTCATGATTGCACCCAAAAAATCATGACTGATCATGACCATCATGACAATCAGCGTTCAACAAGACGTCCTCCACTGCCGCCGCCTAAAGCCTAAAGCCTAACGCTAACGCCCGATCAATATCAGTCTAACCGGCCGGGCGACTTCTCTCTGCGCAACCTCCTGTTCTCCCGTTCTCGGCGGTTCAAAAACTTCGCCTGCGAAGTTCCGCTGCTTCTCTTTAAACCAACAGTCCTTCACCCACCAATATGCCGGGCTAAACGCCTAACACCTAACGCCTAACGCCTACTGCCTAACGCCTGATTCCTAACGCCTAACGCCTGACACCTACGCCCGACATTGGCATTGTTTTCTATTATTATTCCCCATGGATCTTTTGTTGCTTTCCATTTTGCCGGGATTCCTGATCTGCCTGTTCATTTACCTGCGCGACAAATACAACCGGGAGCCGGTGCTCATACTGCTGCTGAGTTTCCTCTTAGGCATGATGGCAGCCGTTCCCTGCATCTTCATTGAAACTACCGCGTCCCGGTTCCTGGGCCGCACCCTCATGGAAGCGCAGATACCCTCCTATGTGAACATCATCTTCCAGTCTTTCCTGGTGATCGCCCTCACCGAAGAAGGCGTAAAATATTTCATGCTGAAAAAGGTCTGCTTCCGGCTCAGGACTTTTGACGAACCTTTCGACGGCATCGTATACTCGGTAATGGTGAGCATGGGCTTCGCCACAGTAGAGAACGCCGGCTATGTATTCGTCCACGGCTTCAACACCGGGCTCATGCGCATGTTCCTGAGTGTGCCCGCACACGCGGCCTTCGCGGTGATCATGGGTTATTATGTGGGCCTGGCCAAATTCAGCCTTACCAAACGGAGAGCCTACCTGCTGCAGGGGTTTCTCCTGGCCGTCTTCTTCCACGGTATTTACGACAGCTTCTTATTCCTCGCCGAAAACAAAACCGTAACCCGGTATATCTCCGGCGCCCTGCTCATCAGCGGCGCACTGATGAGCTATTACGTAGCCATCCGGTTGTCATTGAGAGCCATCCGGCAGCAGGAGAAACTCTCACGCCTCATTCACGACCGCAGCAAGCTAACCTCACTTGATTCGGAAAGCAATGCAGCCTGAAACCGCCACCGGCATCATGGTTTTTTAGACCGCTGGAAAGCCTTCCTTCCTTAGCTTTACCGCTATGGATTATACTGCAATCACAAACGAACCCGGGCTGATCGCGCTTTTCGTGATACCGCTGATCTGGGTGGTAATTTCATACCTGACTTATCGGGTTGGTTGGCGTGACATGCAGATGGCTTATCCCGCTGAGCCAGGAACCGTTACAAAGCGGCTAGGTATCGTATCCGGTGTGATCGGGGAAAGCACTTATACCAACGCGCTGGTACTTCGGTATAATGAAAACGGGCTGCAACTCCGGCCGGTTATTTTTTTCCGTTTATTCCAAAAGCCGGTATTCTTCCCCTGGAAAGATATCCGCGAAGGCAAACACACCGGCTACCTGTTGGGGCAGCGCAAAGAACTGGTACTGGGACAGCCGGAACAGGGCAGGCTGGTGATCAGGCCTTCCATGTTTGCTGAGTTTGAAACCTATCTCACCATGTACGCGATTCCCAATCACCGTACCCACCGGCAAAGCACCCCGGTTTAATCTTCGGCATGCAGTCACAGGTATTTACACCGGTAACGCGGACAGCAATCTTTAGCAGGCATCCGTTCATTGATCAGGTAATCGCCGGATTCCAGCGGAGTTACGCCGCGGACTTTGATACCGCAAATAGAAATGATCGACTCAGGCTGAAGCGCTATTACGATCACCTGCTCCCTTTTAATGAACACGAACAACCCACCGGTTATTGCGTTATCGCCTGCCGTGCCGGTACCCGCCGGGAGTACCTGGAAAATTTCCCCTTCAGCCTGGTATCCTTCCTCTCAGCCCTGGATATCCATCAGCTGTATCTCACTCACTTCACCGCGACCGATATCCTGGATGAATTCAGGTTTGAGAACTTTCATAAAAAAAATCTCTTCAGGCGGATGGGTGCAAAAAAGAACCGTAATCTCGCCTGGCAGTTCAATACTACCGACATACCAGCAGTGCTGCCTTTGTTTTTCTTTGCCCGGGTATGGGACGTACCGGTAGTATTCCTTTTTTCCGCGAATGAAGCCTCTCCACTGAGTCTCCATCTGTGCGACGATGGCAACCTTCACCTGGAATATCCGCTTGAAAGGGAGCAGCGCATTCAGTCAGCAGCCGCGAATAGCAATTTTGAAGTGGGTGGTATCGAAATCTGCAGCGGGTACAGTACAGCTTATCATCGGCAGGCAGAGCGTTGAGGTGAAGAACGAAATGCTGCTTTCTCCTGGCAGCATCGCGCTGCGGACAAAAAAGCTTATCTGGTTTCGCAGTCGCGCAGTTCAATTCGAAACATCAGGTACACAATCTGCGTTTTGTAACGGCAAGCTAACCGCAGGGATTATCTTTACGGCGAATGAAGTCATCACACGAAAAACTGCTGATCCGCCCTGCGACCAAAGACGACATCGGCGTCATCATCGCCATTGCCCGCCAAACCTGGCCCGTTGCCTATAAAGACATTCTCAGTCCGCGCGCGCTGAATTACATGCTGGATCATTTTTACTCCCCTGCCGCACTCGCTTCGCAGATGGATAAGGGCCAGCAGTTTTTTATTGCGCAGCTGGCCGGTGAATACCCGGGCTTTGCCTCCCTTGGTGATTTACAGAACGGAACATGGAAACTGTACAAGCTGTACGTGTTGCCGCAGTACCAGAAAACCGGCGCCGGCGCGGCGCTGATGCTCCACGCCATAGACTTCGTCCGGGCGCATG
>DASVBM010000065.1:0-4611 GCA_036375835.1 Chitinophagaceae bacterium
CCTTTAATGCGGCTCATGTTATAGCTGCGGGTAGCCTTGTCGTGCACGTCTGCCATGCGCTAAAGTTAGGATGCAGAAACCCGCGGTTTACAGGGTTATCATGTGTTCCGGGTGTTTTGCAGGGGTTTAATCAATAAAATGCTGATTATCAAAACGGGAAATTGCCGGGAAGCTAAGAGTATCATGCATCTCCGGCAGTAATCCTACGGCATCTGTGTTATTATGTCCGGGGGATTAGCTCCTCATCTCCACCTCTCCCACATCTTACCCCCATCTGGTCTGCAGCACTGTTGCAGCACTGTTGCAGCACTGGCGCATCACTGTCGAACAACAGGCGGAATACAGTACCGGCACAGTACCGGCGCAGTACCATAGCGGGGCAATCCCTATAAAGTCCCTATAAGGTCCCTATAAGGTCCCTATAAAGTCCCTATAAGGTCCCTATAACAAACCTTAAATTTTATTTGCCCTGTAACCTTTTCGCGTGATGATCGTTATACGGGGATACCAAAATGACTAAATATGGCTAGAAACAGATCCGCTTCCTTCGACCTGTCGGGCACGCTGGGTAAATACACCTTTGTGCGGTCGAAGTACGGCAAATTTGTAAGGGCTGCCCGGGGTACGCACAAACCCGCCCTTTGTAATGAAACGCTGACAGCTGTGTTCAACCGCAATGAGGTTCTGAACAAGGCTGCCAAACTGGTGCATGATCCCCTACGGATGTATGCCGCAACGTATAAAGAGAACGGACTCTGGCAGCGGATGCTGTCCGCGATGCGACGGTCCCCGACCAATGATTTAAGCGACCTGCTGAAGACCCAGGAAGGAAGGGAGGCCCACGAGAAATATCCGGTCAGCAAGATCATGATCTCACCTTCCGTGCGGGCGTCGCATAGCAAAGGCGTGATGACGCTGGAACTGCAGTGCGACTATCCACCTGTTTTTGAGTTGACTGTTGAGCCTCCGCAGTACCAATGTGAAATGTTCGTAGTGCTTATCGACGAAGACTGGTGCCATACCGGCGTGGAAACGGTTTCAACGGGATGGATCAATACAGCCGAGCCGCTGCGGAAATTCGAAACGAGCTTTGAAATATCACCGGTGGCAAGGTATTTCCTGGTGATACTGAAGGTTGAAGCGGGGTATAACGGCGTGGCAGAACACAGGTCGATCGGAAAAGGTTTCCGGATAATGACTTCGGGAATGATAGGCGGCGAACACAGGAAGAACCGGAAGACCGGCGTTCAAAAGGACCGGGATAAGAACCGGAGAAAGGAGAAGGCAAGCACAAGGAACAAGGCCAGCGGCAAAACCCAAAAGCGAAAACCCAAAGCAGGACCGCCTGCACTGAAAAGCAGAAAGCCGAAGACCGGAACTAAAACTAAAAAGCGATACCGCTGACGCATACCGGTGATCCGGTAGAAGCACCGGCGTTAAAAACATTGATCCGGGACTATTGCAGCCTTGAAATGATGTCAACCCAACCCTTGCGTTACATTTGCGCCCATGGATTATTTCAGGCGCCTGGAACAACTGCTTCAACTGGAAAAGGAAGAAGACCGCCGCAGCTTTCGCGAGATGGTGGCTAAGGTATCGGTGCAGGAACGGCGGGAGAATGGATTCAGCTGGTACCCGGTGGCCATCCGCGATACGGAAACCGGCAGGGGCGATTACCTTACCGTAGAGCTGGAGCGAACCACGCACCAGGATATCGTTCACCAGCTGCGTTTCGGCATGACGGCGGCGCTGTTCAGCAACCATGACCCGGCTGCAGACCGTATCGAGGGAACGATCTCGCATATCAGCGGCAACAGGCTGAAGCTGAGCCTGCGCACCGATGAACTGCCGGAATGGTCAAGGCGCGGTAAGCTGGGCATAGACGCGGTGTTTGACGAGTACAGCTACCGCGAGATGGAGCAGGCGCTGAAACGCGCCCCCGCTGTTGCGGAGAAAAGAGAAGAGGGCGGGCTCGTCCGTGTATTAACAGGTGCAGCGGAGCTAAGCCCTGATGAGAAGCTGCAATATGTTGAGTCGCCAGGGCTAAACACAAAACAGAATGAGGCGGTAAACCGGATACTGCAGGCAAATGAACTGGCCATCGTTCACGGTCCGCCGGGCACGGGTAAGACCACTACACTTGTACAGGCGATCAAAGCGCTGATCGCAAAAGACAGGCAACAGGTGCTGGTGACCGCACCGAGCAATGCCGCGGTGGACCTGCTGGCTGAGAAATTATCAGACGAGGGATTGAACGTGGTGCGCGTAGGCAACCCCGCCCGCGTGAATGAAAAGCAGATGAGCCTGACGCTGGATTCAAAAGTATCGGCGCACGCTTCATCGAAGGAAATCCGAAGGTTAAAAAAGCAGGCCAATGAATACCGGGACCTCGCGCAGAAATACAAGCGCAGTTTTGGTGCTGCAGAAAGGCAACAGCGGAACGCGTTGTTTGCCGAAGCACGGAGTATCCGGGAGCAGGTGGAAAAGATGGAGCAGTATATCGTTGACGATATCATCAGCAGGGCGGACGTGGTTGCCGCAACGCTGGTTGGAGCCAATCATTATACCATTCGCGATCTCCGGTTTGGCACTGCCGTGATTGATGAAGCAGCACAGGCCCTGGAGCCTGCCTGCTGGATACCGGTACTGAAGGCAAAGAAGCTGGTGATTGCCGGCGATCATTTCCAGCTTCCGCCGACTATTAAATCTGCAGAAGCGGCTAAAGAACTTGGTACCACCTTGCTGGAAAAACTGGTGCAGCTGCACCCGCAGGCTGTGGTGCTGTTGCAGGAACAATACCGCATGCATCAAACGATCATGGGTTTTTCTTCGCGGGAGTTTTACAACAACCAGCTGATCGCGCATCCATCGGTAGCGGAACGGCTGATAAAAGCCGGCGACAGTCCTTTCCTCTTTATCGATACCGCGGGTTGCGGTTTCGAGGAAAAGCAGGAGGGCACCGGGATATCGAATCCGGAGGAGGCTTCATTCCTGCTGAACCTGATCATCCGCGACGCCGCTGATTTTGCGGATAGCGCCATCGGGACGTTTCCAACGATCGCGGTGATCGCACCTTATCGCCACCAGGTAGAGCTGTTGAAAGACTACGTAGCCGCGGCAAAGAACCTGGAGACATTCCAGGCAGACATTTCAGTGAATACGATAGATAGCTTCCAGGGACAGGAACGCGATGCCGTGTACATCAGTCTCACCCGTAGCAACGCGGATAATACAATCGGTTTTCTTTCCGAAGTAAGGCGTATCAATGTGGCAATGACCCGCGCGAAGAAAAAACTGGTGGTGGTGGGCGATGGATCCACGCTTGCACAATATCGTTTCTATGACGACCTGATCGGATACGCGCAGTCGCAGGATGCTTACAGGAGTGCCTGGGAGTTCATGTAAGACATCAGGCTAATCGTTTTTACTGTTGCGATGGTTTATGTTCAAATGGATCGTTGTGATGTTTTCTGCTATGATTTTTTCCGGAACCTGCTGCGCAGGTTAAGGGAACGCTGATATTCATGATTGTTATGATGGATGATGAAGGGAGTGCTGCGCAGGTTGGGGGAACGCTGATTTTGATGATTGGTATGATGAGTTATGAGGGAAGGTGTCGTTCCTGATTTAAAGGATGTTTTGTCTTCGTAACGCAGCAGTTTTTCCTGTGTTGTTGCGTTGTCGTTTCAGATGATGCATACTTCTTTTTTATGTATCTGATACATTGAGAAAAGTCTGTTTTGTGAATGATAATTATCAGCGTTTAAAGTGTGTAACGGGTTTAACTTGCGAAGGAATTTGAGAGCGGATAATTTGTTTGTTACAACAAATTTCCCCTTTCGGAAAAAGAGGAGAGGGAATAAAAAGAGGAGTTGAAATCCGGGCGCCTGCAGTGCCGGGATCAGAAAGGAAGAGCAGCTGAAGCAAGCGGGAAAACATTCCTGTAATAATAAAACGATCAAGCAAAAAACTACTCACTAAACCGATCGCGTAAGGAGCTGTTTAAACAGTTAACAACTTCACTTACCAGTTAATCGTATTTACGGGTTCACGAAAAAGGAGGTGCGTCCTCCCGGTGCCGGATTTTGCCTTGCCTGAAAAGCGAAGCGATACCGGCGGGTGAATCTTTTGCATAAAACAGAATCATATGACTGCAGAAGACAAGATCAGGGTACTCGTTGAAAAGCGCGAAGAAGCCAAATTAGGCGGCGGACAGAAAAGGATAGACGCGCAGCACCGGAAAGACAAGCTCACCGCGCGCGAGCGAATCGAGATCTTACTGGATGAAGACAGCTTCGAGGAATTCGACATGTTCGTTTCTCACCGCTGTACTGATTTTGGCATCGATGAAGAAAAATACCCGACCGATGGCGTTATCACGGGTTATGGAACGATAGACGGAAGGCTGGTGTATGTGTTCTCGCAGGACTTCACCGTCTTCGGTGGTTCGCTGGGTGAAATGTTCGCACGCAAGATCTGCAAGGTGATGGACCAGGCGATGAAGATGGGCGCACCGGTGATCGGTATCAATGATTCGGGTGGCGCAAGGATTCAGGAAGGCGTGAAGAGCCTTGCGGGTTATGCTGAGATCTTCGAGCGCAATATCCTCGC
>DASVBM010000248.1:0-2210 GCA_036375835.1 Chitinophagaceae bacterium
ACGGTAACTACCGCCAATGATGAACCGCGTGCTACCTCCGCCACCTGTTAAACTGAATGCAGCCTCAGTGTTTTCCGCGTTCCCGCACAGGAAATATTTTTTCATATCCGTATACTTCGTAGTATCCCATAAAAGCAGATCCGGCGCATTGCTGTTAGTCATAGCCAGTCCGTCATTGGCAAATGCCTCCCGTCTCATTTGTACGTATTGAGCAGTGTTCAACATAGCCATGCTGCGGGTAACACTGCTCACACCGGTATTCACGAAAATATTCAGGCGGGTTCTCTCCCCTTTCCCCTTTTTAGTTGTTATCAATACCACGCCATTCGCACCCCGGCTTCCGTAGATCGCTGTTGCGTCGGCATCTTTCAGAATTTCAATGCTTTCGATTTCAGAAGGTGCAATCGTACTCATCGGGCTCAACCCTGAACCCTGTTCCCCTGCCAAGACCGAAGACAGCCTGTTCACTGGTTGGTTGCCGGCGGCGAAGGGCACCCCATCAATAATATAAAGCGGTTCTGTTCCCTGCTGTATGGAACTGCGGCCGCGCACTTCAATTTTTACCATAGACCCCGGCACGCCGCTCGTCTGCGTCACCGTAACCCCAGGAACCCTGCCTGCTAAAGCAGTCAATAAGTTTGACACGGGTTGCAAAGCGATCTCTTTAGCAGCTAGCTTTGAAACCGAGCCTGTGGCTAGTCTTCTTGTCGTTTTCCCATACGCTATCACCAGCGCTTCGTCCAGTTCACTTACAGCTTCCTGCAGCGTGATATATTGAAGTGTGCTACTACTAACTACATGTATCATACTGCGGTAACTAACGTGGTTCACCTGCAAAGTGTCCGGCAGCCTGTTAACCACGATTTCGAACACACCATTCAAATCCGTCACCACCACCTTATTCCCGTGATCGCCAAGCACAGATGCGCCAGCAACCGCAGCGCCGCCAGCATTCACCACCTGGCCTTTAATGCGCGTTCCCTGTGACCTCACACTGGTTGTAAGCAGCGCAGAAAGCAAAACCAGTAAACAATATTTCAATTTCATCTTCCTGTTTTTTAGCGTTTAATAAATTGGTTGAATCAATTCCGTTTATGTCCTGATTTGTCATTGGATATTTGAATCTGCACTTATCAAAGCCGCGTCTTATGCGCAGCTCGTAACGCCTGTTATTCGTCCTTATACTTTCTAAAAAACAACCTCATCATCCCGACGCCCTGCGATCTCCACAGCTCCACTACTGCCGGAGGTCTTCCGGCCTCTTCCGCTACGCATTCGATTGCCTTACCGTGGTAATAATGATGGAACACAGCGTAAAACTGCTGGTCCGGCAGGAAAGCGATGGTATCCACAAGCGCCTGCAACTCTGCCTCGCCCGGTTTTATTTCCGGGCCAAAAATTTCCTTGTACAATTCTGCCAGGTTCATAGTTTTTATAAGGGTGGGTTGAAGAAACTGATCGGGAGCTTACCCAGGTCTTAAACCGGGTTTTTAGGCTTACAAGCCAGGAGAAAATTGCGGAGGGATATACTTACTACCAATCGTTGTATGCGAATGATATGCTGGAGGACCGCCTTAATGATATGTTGATTGAAGTGTTGCAGGTGCTTGGGATTGTTCCTGCTCAAATTGCGCCAAAGAATCAAAAGTCAGTGATCCGGAGAGGGGATATAATATCCCGTTTTCGGGATAAGATATCTATGACTGTATTAAAGATCTGCGAATCGGGATCCTTTGTTATATAAGACTGGAATCCAGCCATAGGTACCCGCCAGAATATTTTGCCGTGTTATTAGCCTTCAAACTTGTTATCACGATTTACGAATGTTGCAGCGTTTGATACCCGGCCATCGAGAGGCTAAACGGGTAATAATTGTCGTCTCAGAAAGTCGATATCGGTTATGCCATTGCAGGCAATTCATGCAAAGTTCCGATCGCTTTTACTATCTCAGCTTCAATATACCTCAAATAACCCGGTATATCTCTTAAACTATGTTGATAAAAAAACGCCTTCTCCCTTCCTCCGATATAAATATAATTCTCCAAATCATCTTTAATATTCAGTCCGTCGACAAACTTGTGGTTAATCCTTTTAACCCTTTTACTTAATTTCCTAACTTGATCCATTGTCAAATCTACAACGACAGTCTTGTACCTTGAGTCAAACTTAAATGAACCACTCGTTAATGAGCTGGCTTTGTAAAATTCACC
>DASVBM010000448.1:0-5853 GCA_036375835.1 Chitinophagaceae bacterium
TTTCCATATTTGGCGACCACAGCGACATTATGGCTGTACGCGGAACCGGTTTTGCAATGTTGTTCGGCAATAGCGCACAGGAGGTAATGGACATGGCTATGGTGGCCCATTCGGCCACGCTGAATGCAAGGATCCCCTTTCTCAATGTGTTCGATGGATTCAGGACATCGCATGAACTTTCAGAGGTGGATGTGTTAGCCGATGATACCATCAGTGCAATGATTGACCCCGATGCGGTGAACCAGCACCGCGACCGCGCGCTTTCGCCAAACAACCCGTTTATACGCGGAACGGCGCAGAATCCTGACGTTTATTTCCAGAACCGCGAGGCCGCCAATCCTTATTATGAAAACGTGGCTGCTACCGTGCAGGACAAAATGGATCTGCTGGCGCGGCTTACCGGAAGGCAGTATAAGCTGTATGAGTACTACGGTCACGCACAACCGGACCGGTTGATCATCATCATGGGATCAGGTGCGGGTGCGGTACAGGAAACCGTAGATCACCTGAACAAGGAAGGTGAGCGCGTGGGCTTGCTGAAGATCCGGCTTTACCGTCCGTTCTCCGTGAAGCACTTTATCGACGCAATACCCAAATCCGTTACCGGTATCGCCGTACTGGATCGTTGTAAAGAGCCAAATGGCCTTGGTGAGCCTTTGTACATGGACGTGGTGAGTGCATTCAGCCAGTTTGAGCGGAATGACGTGAAGATCATCGGCGGCCGCTACGGTTTGTCGTCCAAGGAGTTTACTCCGGCCATGGTGAAAGCAGTTTTCTCGCAGCTTAATAAAAGGTTCCCGGTAAACCATTTCACCCTTGGCATCAACGACGACGTGACCCACCGGAGTCTTGACTACGATAAGGATTTCACCCTCGATCAGCAACACCTGTTCCGGGGACTGTTTTTTGGTCTTGGCGCGGACGGTACTGTGAGCGCCAATAAGAACTCGATCAAGATCATAGGTGAGAAAACCGACAACTATATCCAGGGTTATTTTGTGTACGATTCAAAGAAGTCGGGTTCGCTGACTGTTTCACATCTCCGGTTTGGCAAGAAGCCAATCCAGTCGACTTACCTGGTGAACTCGGCCAACTTTATAGCCTGCCACCACTTCAATTATCTCAGCAAGTTCGACATTCTGAAGGACGCAGAGCACGGCGCCACCTTCCTGTTGAACGCGCCTTATTCAAAAGACGAGGTCTGGCAACACCTGCCGAAGAAGATACAGGAAGAGATCATCTCGAAAAACCTGAAGTTCTACGCGATCAACGCTTACGCAGTAGCGAAGGAAACGGGGATGGGTAACCGGATCAATACGATTCTCCAGACCTGCTTTTTTGCGATCAGTAATATACTGCCGCGGGAAGAAGCGATCGCGAAGATCAAAGAAGCGATCTATGAATCGTACTGGAAGAAAGGAGAGACCGTGGTTCAGAAGAATTACGAGGCGGTTGATAAAGCGCTCGACGGTTTATACGAGATTGATTATTCGAAATATCCGGTCGGCAGCAAACCGCTGGACGCCACCGTTCCCGACAGTGCACCTGAGTTCGTGAAAAATGTACTGGCAAAAATAATTGCGGGTGAGGGCGATGAACTTCCGGTGAGCGCTTTTCCGGCCGATGGGACCTATCCCTCCGGTACCACCAAATGGGAAAAGCGCAACATTGCCGATGCCGTTCCTGTCTGGGATGCGGACCTCTGCACACAATGCGGTAAGTGTTTCCTGATTTGTCCGCACGCTGCGATCCGGCCAAAGGTCTACGACCGGGAATTGCTCAAAGAAGCACCCGCCAGCTTCAAACACGTTGACCCGATAGGAAAAGAATGGGACAAAGCAAAAGAGGCCTATACGCTGCAGGTTTCAACGGAAGATTGCACGGGCTGCCAGCTTTGCGTGGAGTACTGCCCCATGACGAGCAAGACAGATCCCGGCCACAAGGCAATTAACATGTTCGATAAGACAGCGTTCCAGGAAGAAGAAAAAAAGAACTGGGATTTCTTCCTTTCACTGCCGGAGGTTGACCGGACACGGGTCAACAGGAGTACTGTAAAAGGTTCGCAGTTCTTCCAGCCGTTGTTTGAATTCTCTGGCGCCTGCAGTGGGTGTGGCGAAACACCGTATATAAAGCTGCTCACCCAGTTATATGGTGAAAAGATGATCGTTGCAAACGCAACAGGCTGTTCATCCATCTTCGGGGGCAACCTGCCTACCACTCCGTGGACAAAAAACAATAATGGGGTAGGGCCGGCCTGGGCTAACTCTCTGTTCGAGGATAACGCGGAGTTTGGTCTCGGGCTGAAGCTTGCGAATGAACAGAAGAAGCAAACGGCGCTGCGCTTACTGAAGCAACTCAGCCCGGTGGTGGGTGATGAACTGGCGGATATGATCATCAATGCGCCGGAACAGACCGAGGCAGAGATGAAGGCCAAAAATGAAATGATTACAGAATTGAAGCACCGCCTGGAACAGGATGGATCTGCAGCCAGCAGGAACCTGCTTCATATCGCCGACTTCCTTTCAGAAAAATCGCTATGGATTATCGGAGGTGACGGATGGGCTTACGATATCGGTTATGGTGGACTGGATCATATCCTGTCAACCGGTGAGAACGTCAACATCATGGTTCTGGATACAGAGGTGTACAGTAATACCGGCGGGCAGAAGTCGAAAGCTACTCCCATAGGGGCGTCTGCAAAATTCGCAGTAAATGGTAAGACCTCTGGCAAGAAGGATCTGGCACTTCAGGCCATCGCCCACGGTACGGCTTATGTTGCCCAGATCGCGATGGGGGCAAACGACATGCATGCCCTGAGAACGATCCTGGAAGCAGAAGCTTTCCCGGGACCTTCACTGATAATTGCTTACAGTCATTGCATAGCTCATGGCATCGATATCAGCCATGGTGCGGAGGAGCAGGACTTCGCAGTAAAAAGCGGGTACTGGCCCCTGTTCCATTACAACCCGTTAAAACCGGAAGGGCAACGTTTCGTGATTGACAGCAAAGACCCCAGTATTCCGCTCCGGGATTTTATGTATCACGAAAACAGGTTCAAAGTCATCCAGGCAAAGAATCCTGAGCTCGCAGACGACTTCCTGCAGACAGCGGAAGAGCAGAAAGCAATACGCTGGCACAGGTTGCATACGCTTAAAGGATTATAGTTTTTCTCATATATAGGTACAGAACCGGAAGCCCTTTTCAGGGCTTCCTTTTTTTGCCTATTCTTTTTTTCGAAACCCTTCGTCTTTGAAGAGGATCGAATACATAAATCCAAAACCGATCAGAGCAGCGATGAGGAAAAAGATAATGGCCAGCCCGGGATAACCATAGATCCGGAAGTTAGTAGGCACCTGCATCAGCATTGCCGCTCCAATGATCATCGCCGCGATGATGAGTCCAAGGGTAATGCGGTTCGCCACTTTCTGAAAGCCGTCGGTAAAACGCTTCTCATCGATCGCCTGAACTTTAAGTTCAAACTCATTATTCGCCAGACGCTCTGTGATTCTGTTCAGGCGCTCGGGAAGGCTCTTCGCCAGTTTTTTTGCTTCCACGAGTATCGGCAACACATTTTCCGGCTTCAGTTCATTAAGCAGGGTCTGCTGCATGAGTTTCTCAACATGATTCCGGATAGATGACTGCAGGTCGAAGTCGGGCGTGAGCGTTGCCACAATCTGGTCAAGGTTCACCAGTATCTTACCCACCACGTTCAGTTCAACGCCGATGCGGATTCCTTCATCCGCTGCAATCCGGTTGATCTGGATGAGCAACCTGCCGGTCTGCATCTTCTTCGCCGCATACTTCTGGTTGTCCATCACCAGGCGGTTGATCTTTTTACGAAAGGCGGTAAGATCATGTTCCTTACCATATTCACTCATCAGCAGCAGCGTGTCGGTAACAGCGTCGCCGTTCATATTGCTGATCGCGAGAAGTAGTTTAAGCATATTCTCCTGCGCGGCGGTACTGAATTTCGCAACCATTCCGAGGTCCATCAGCACCAGCAGGTTTGAAGGCGTTAAGTGAACATTTCCGGGATGCGGGTCAGCATGGGCAAAGCCGTCTACAATTATTTGCTGCAGGTAGGCCTGAACGAGGTCATCCACCAGCGGTTCAAAATTGTACTCAGTCTTGATCACCGGGTTCAGCGCAGTGATCTTCTGCCCCCGGATATATTCCATTGTCAACACCCTGGAACTGCAGTAATCGGTAATTGGCCCGGGAACGACAATGCGACTGAAGCCGCGGAGATTTTCACCGAGTATGGAAAGGTTTGTTGCCTCTTTCAGGTAATCCAGTTCATTCAGCAGGATATGGCGGAGCTCGTCGAGTATGCCATCAAGCGCGTACTTGCGGGCGGCCTTGCTGTGTTTCATCGCGAAAGCCGCGATCTCCTGAAGGGTGTCGAGATCTTCCACGAACCGTTTGCGTATTCCTGGTCTTTGCACTTTCACTGCCACTTCAGCGCCTGTACGCAGCATCGCGCGGTGCACCTGGCCTATAGAGGCAGCGGCAACCGGCTTTTCCTCGAATGATTCAAAAGCCTTCGAGATACGGACCCCGAGTTCTTCTTCCACCACCTGTTGTACTTCTTCATATGGAATAGCCTCTACATCGTCCTGCAGGCTGCTCAGTGCTTTCAGGTATTCATCCGGTAGCAGATCAGGTCGGGTAGAGAGGAGTTGCCCGAGCTTCACATAGGTGGGCCCCATCCGCTTGAGGTCTTCCACCAGTTCATCCGGCTTCTCATAATGATTCCTCCCGTTTAGCTCCTGTTGTTCTTCTGTTTCCAGGTTATCCAAAGCAGCGTTCACCGCCTGGTTCATCACATCATCGTTCCAGTATTTGATGATGAAGCCGATGAATTTAATATACCGCTGTAACTTCTCCGGGACCAATGTCATAGCACATAAATAGTTGATGTTGAAGATCAAAATATAGTGCCAATCTCGGTTTCGGGATTCTTCGCGGAACAGAATCACCAGGGGTGATGAACAATAGAAACAAAACGGGTTGAAAACCAGCGGCCGTTACGGCTACTGCCGCTTAGGATGCGGATTGTTTACGCAGGTATTTCGTCAGGATTACGATCAGCTGACCCTCGATTCTGCCTTCGATCTGTTCTGTGTTGTCGGGCACGAGCCGTATATTTTTCACCACCGTACCGACCTTCGCGTTAAGTGTGGTCCCCTTCACATCAAGCGATTTGGTGAGTAAAACCGTGTCGCCGTTTTGGAGGATCGCACCATAGGCATCTTTATGCAGCTCCACTACGCCATCGTCTTCGTGATCACCGGTGGCCCTGGCCCAGGCCAGTTGTTCCTCATCGAAATACAACATGTCCAGGTTATCGGAGGCCCAGCTTTCTGAACGCAGGCGGTTCAGCATTCTCCAGGCCATCACCTGCACAGCCGGAACCTCACTCCACATTGTTTCCGCAAGCACCTTCCAGTGCGTGCTGTCAAGTGGTTCACGTTTTTGTACCTGTGCAAGGCATTTACTGCAAAGGATGATTGAGTTTTCTTCCAGCGCGTGGTCCTGCGGTGGTACGTTGTATACTTCCGGTTCTTCCGCTGCGTTACAGAGTTCGCATTTGTGTCCGCTTCTTTCCAGCAGTCTTTCTTCCAGTGTCATGGGGGTGGATTAAAGCGGCGAAGGTAAGTTTTTCCGCCACTGCGGTAGCTGCAAACGGGAACCCTGCTTTTTTGCGCAGCGCGGGGAGGAAAGTTAATTCAGCAACTGACGGATCAATCCGTCGAGTTCTTTTAATTCCGGGTCGTAGGCAACAAAATTTCCCTCGCGGTCAATGAGAAAAGTAGTAGGGAGAAACCTGATCTGCCAGGCATACGCAACGTT
>DASVBM010000183.1:0-10416 GCA_036375835.1 Chitinophagaceae bacterium
ATTCCAGTACAAATCCACCCACCAGGCTGGGATCAACCTTTGTCTCAAGGTCTATCTTGTCCATCCCGGCTTCAGAAGCCAGCTTCCGGGCAATATTTTTTTTCAGTTCCTCGCTGGCCTCCACCGCGGTGGTCAGCTTCACCTTCTGGATTCCTTTGATCTGGTAATACTGTTCGATAAAAGCGGTTACGATCTCCGGCAGCACTGCTTCCCGCCCCTTTGAAACAAGCAACCGGTTGAAGCCGGCAGTCATCTCACTCACCTTGCCCCTGGTTACCGCTTCCAGTATTGCGTTCTTCTTATCTGCTTTGATAACCGGGCTTTTAATCAGCGCCACAAACTCCCTGCTGCTCCGGATCACCAGCTGAAGGTGCAGCATATCCTGGTACACCTGTTCAAGGCTGCCTTTCTCCTGTGCAAGGTCAACCAGGCTTTTCGCATATCTACCCGCTAAACGTGGACTTAGCATCTTATTAATTAAAAAGTAAAAAGTAAAAAGTAAAAGCGGCGCAGCGACTCCGTTCCGCCGTTTACCTTCACGGGTTAATTCAGTTTGATATCTCCGGCGAGGTCGTTGATGTATTTCTCCTGCTGCTGCTTGTCGCTCAGCTCCCTTCTCAGGATTTTCTCGGAAACTTCAACAACCAATGCTCCTACCTGGTTCTTCACATCAGTGAGCGCGGCCATTTTCTGCTGGTTGATGGCTGCCTGTGCGTCGGTAAGTATCCGGTCATATTCCATTCTCGCTTTTTCTTTCGCCTCGCTAACCATTTTATCGGCAGTGGCTTTGGCGTCTTTGATCATCGCGGCCCTTTCTTCCCTGGCCTGTGCGAGCAGCGCTTCGTTCTCATTCTTCAGTGTGGCCATTTCCGCTTTCACTTTCTCTGCCGAAGCGATCGCTTCAGCGATGCCCTGTTCCCTGGCAAGCAGTCCGCCTACGATCGCAGGCCAGGCATATTTGCCCAATATGAAGAACACGATCAGGAAGGCGAGCAGCGTCCAGAATATCAAACCAAAGTCCGGTGTAAGTAAATCCATAAACTTCTATTGTTGAGTTAGGTTTTTCTGTTTCTAAACTTTAAAAAACCGCACCCTCGGCCCTGTGCTCCGGGTGCGGTAATTTTTTTACAATGATCAGAGAACCATTGCGAGGAAGCCTACGATGATTGCAAACAGTGCGGCACCTTCCACGAGGGCGGCAGCAAGGATCATGTTTGCACGGATATCGTTCATCGCTTCAGGCTGGCGGGCGATTGATTCAACCGCACCTTTACCAATCTGGCCGATTCCGATACCGGCACCCATTGCTGCCAGGCCAGCACCAATTGCACCACCTGCGTTCGCTGTACCTGTATCTACAGCGTCAACGGCTTGCAAAAGAACTGTTGTTAATTCCATTTGTTTGTTATTTACAGTTTAAAAAAAGACTTGTTTATACTACCACCTCTTCGCCATGGTGCTCGCCACCTTCAAAAGCCTGCCCGATAAATACTGCGGTAAGGTTCGTGAAGATGAAGGCCTGGATAAATGCCACCAGCACCTCAATAAAATAAATGAAGATGGTAAACGCCACTGCCACCGGTGAGGCACCCCATCCTGCAGCCGGGTGAAGGTTGCCAAAGATGAAGATGAGCGAAATGAGACATATTATAATAATGTGTCCCGCAACCATGTTCGCGAACAACCTTATGATCAGCGCGAACGGCTTGATGAAAATACTCAGGAACTCCACCAGCACCAGGATAGGCTTCACAAACCCCGGTACGCCCGGCGGGTTGAAGATATGACCCCAGAAATGTCTGTTGGAACTTCCCAGGATAACAATAAACGATATCACACCAAGCACCACTGTGAATGCAATGTTGCCGGTTACGTTAGCCGTTCCCGGGATCAGCCCGAACAGGTTCGGCACGAGAATAAAGAAAAACACCGTTAACAGGTAAGGAAGGTACCTGCGGTATTTGTGCCCGAGGTTAGGCCTGGCAACTTCATCACGCACAAAAACGATAACAGTTTCCATCAGGTTCTGCTTGCCTTTGGGCGCGGACGTAACGCCCTGCCCTTTTTTATATGCCTTTGCAACCGAAAGCATCAGCCAGACCAGCACGATCATAGCAATGAACATCTGGAAAACGTTACGGGTAATGGAGAGATCATAGACCCTGGTTTCGGTGTCGATGGTCACGCCATCAGACTTTACCGGAATCACTTCATCTTTGTCATTCAGCCGGTAGTTGCGGTACGCTTCGTGCCCGTGATGGAACTTCGAAGACATGAACATATCCAATCCACGCTGCGGTGAATACAGGATAACAGGCAAAGGCAGCGAAATCGGAGTACCGCCGATATCGGTAATATGGTACTCGTGCGCGTCGAGGATGTGGCCGAAGATCACATGAGAAGCGTTGAAGCCTTTTTCTTTACTGTCTTCCCCTTCGTGTCCTGCATCAGGATGGGCGGGTCCGGCTTCAGGATGCACCTCCGCGTCGTCACCATGTTCCTGTGCAAAAGATGTGTTGGCCGATAATATGCATAAAAGGCTGAAAGCCGCTATAAATAAAGGTCTTACACGTCTGAAACCCATACCCTGTTTTGAAATTTGCGGCAAAGATAAGGGTATGAGGCATACAAATGTCAATTTCACCAATTCGCAGGAAAGCAGCACAACAACATGCGTAAGTCGCAGTCAGTCAACGGATTTCGGCTCAGGCACGGTTCTGTCCTTCGCTCACCGGACGGTGCTTTTCCTGGAACTGCATTTGGTGCAGCCGGGAATAATATCCACCCAGTGCCAGCAGTTCTTCATGGGTACCTGATTCACGGATTTCTCCTTTGTCCAGCACGATGATCCTGCTTGCTTTTCTTACGGTTGAAAGGCGGTGCGCGATAACAATCGAGGTGCGGCCGGTAATCAGGGTATCGATGGCGTGCTGTATCAGCATTTCGCTTTCGGTATCGATCGATGATGTTGCTTCATCAAGTATAAGGATAGATGGATTATATATGAGCGCACGGATGAAAGCGATGAGCTGCCGCTGTCCCAGGCTTAAGGTGCTGCCACGCTCCATCACATTATAATCATAGCCGCCCGGCAATCGCATGATAAAGTCATGAATGCCGATCATCTTCGCCGCATCTTCCACCTGTGCGCGGGTAACCGCTGGATTCCGCAGGGTGATGTTATCGATTACCGAACCGGAAAAAAGGAAGACATCCTGGAGCACCACTCCAATGTGTTTGCGCAGTTCGTCCAGCTTATATTCCTCGATATTGATCCCATCCACGCGTATCTCTCCTTTTTGTATGTGATACAGCCGGTTCAGCAGGCTGATGATCGAAGTCTTGCCGCTCCCGGTATGCCCCACCAATGCGATCGTCTCGCCCGGTTCCGCACGGAAGCTGATATCCTTCAGAACATAATCTGGTTCTTCATACGCGAATGAAACATTGCAAAATTCGATTTCGCCGCGCACCCGGGATGGTACATGTTCTCCCTGCCGTTTAATGAAATCATCGTTGTCCATCACCCTGAACACACGCTCTGCAGCTATTACGCCCATCTGTAAGACGTTGAACTTATCAGCGATGATCCGTAAAGGCCGGAACAGCAGGTTCAGGAACATGATAAACGCGGTTAACTTGCCGGCCATTTCGCGGTCCAGCTGTTCACCGGTTACCTGTCCGGCCAGCCACCAGACCGCAAGGCCGGTACTGACCGCAAGGATGATCTCGACTACGGGAAAGAAAACAGAATAAGCGAAGATGGCCCGGATATTCGCGTTGCGGTGTTCCGCGTTGATCTTTTTAAACTTCTGCAGCTCGCGCTCTTCCGCCGCGAATGCCTGCACCACCTGCATCCCGGTCAAATGTTCCTGTACAAAAGCATTCAGCTTTGCAACCGCGTCGCGGACGCTGATAAAACTGCGGTTCACGCTTTCCTTGAAATAATAAGTAGCAATCAGGAGAATAGGAAACGGAATGAGGGTGATCAAAGTCAGCTGCCAGTCAATGATAAACATGGTAGCAAGGATCACCACGATGGTTAGCAGGTCCGCGAGAATCGGTATCAGTCCTTCGGAAAAAATATCGTTCACCGACTCGATATCGGATATAGTGCGCGTAGTAAGTGTGCCGATCGGTGTACGGTCGAACTGCCGCAGGTTCAGTCCCAATACCTTTTCATAAACGGTGGTGCGCATGTCCTTCACCACGTTTTGTCCCAGCCAGGATGCGAGGTATGAAAACCCGAAGCGTATGGCCGATTCAATAAAAATAAAAGCTACCTGGAAAATGCTTATCGCGATGATAAAAGAAGCAACGCCCTCTGCTTCGGCGCCAAAAAGAAATGGTTTCAGCCACCCGGGCATGCGCACCTGTTGCAGCAGTGCGCTGTCTACAGTGAGGCGGATCAGGTAAGGCCTTACCGGTGCAAAAGCAGCCATAATAATCGCCATCAACAGGCTGGCATAGAACGCGCGGCGGTAAGGCCGCACGAAACGGAAAACCCTTCGGATCACCGCCATGTCGAAAATCTTCTTCCGGGATTTTTCCATAAACAGCAAATGTAAAAAGATTGAGGCTGAGCATCTCCCTGTACTTTCCTTTTTTTACAAATGGTTACCAGTAGCAACACCGCTCTTTGCTTATATTCGTATCGTTATGGCAGATGAGGTAAATGTGATAGAATCTCCGTCCCCGAAGTATAATCTTACCGAAGAACAGGAAAAGAAAGAAATCCTGCGCCAGTACCGCTCGCTGCTGCGCAGCCTGCGGCCGAAACTGAAGAAAGGAGACAAGGAACTGGTGCGACATGCGTTTGAAATGTCTGCCGAGGCGCACAAATCAATGCGCCGTAAAAGCGGGGAACCTTATATTCTTCATCCCATTGCTGTTGCCCAGATATGTATCACGGAGATCGGACTTGGCGTGCGAAGCACCATCTGCTGCCTGTTGCACGATACCGTGGAAGATACTGACATCAGCATTGAAGATGTACAGCGTGAGTTCGGAAACGAGATCGCAAAGATCGTAGACGGACTTACTAAAATATCAAATGTACTCGACGCCAACTCCAGTAAACAGGCGGAGAACTTCAGGAAGATACTGCTCACGCTCACCGATGACCCGCGGGTGATCCTGATCAAACTGGCAGACCGCCTTCACAATATGCGAACCCTGGATCACATGAAACGGGAAAAGCAGCTGAAGGTGGCGAGCGAAACGGTTTGGGTATACGCGCCGCTGGCGCACCGCATGGGTTTGTACAATATCAAAACCGAGCTCGAAGACCTGGCCATGAAATACATGGAGCCGGAACAGTACCGCGAGATCGCCCGCAAGCTGTCGGAAACAAAAAGGGAACGCAGCCGTTACATCAACGAATTTATCCGTCCGATCCGGGAAAAACTGACTGCACAGGGATTCGACTTCGAGATCTATGGCAGGCCGAAGAGCATTCACTCCATCTGGAACAAGATGAAGAAAAAAGGGGTTGCATTTGAAGAAGTGTACGACCTCTTCGCCATCCGCGTTATCCTGAACTCACCGCAGGAAAAAGAAAAAGAAGACTGCTGGAAAGTGTATTCGATGATCACAGACGAATACACCCCTTCGCCCGAACGCCTGCGCGACTGGCTCAGCAATCCGAAAAGCAATGGTTATGAAGCGCTGCATACAACCGTGATGGGACCGCAGGGAAAGTGGGTGGAGGTGCAGATCCGTTCAAAACGGATGAACGAAATTGCAGAGCGGGGACTCGCCGCGCACTACAAATACAAAGAAGGCGGAGGCGAAGAAGACCGTTTCGATAAATGGTTCGGTCAGATCCGCGAAGTGCTCAGCCACCAGGATACCGACAGCGTTGACTTCCTGCAGGATTTTAAAACCTCATTCCTTGCGGAAGAAATATACGTATATACCCCGAAAGGAGACGTGAAGATGCTGCCGATCGGGAGTACCGCCCTCGATTTCGCATTTTCCATCCACTCCGCAGTAGGCTCGAAATGCATCGGTGCCAAGGTACACCACAAGCTGGTACCCATCAGCCATAAACTCAGGAGTGGAGACCAGGTGGAGATCATCACGAGCAACAAACAAAAGCCGACCGAAGACTGGCTGAATATCGTGGTCACCGCCAAGGCGAAAAGCAAGATCAAGGATGCACTGCGCGAGGAAAAGCGAAAAGTGGCGGAAGACGGCAAGTACATCCTGCAGCGTAAGCTGGAGAGTATGGGCGCCGCTTACCATTCCGGCAACCTTGAAACACTTGAACATTTTTATAAACTCACCTCGCAGCTGGAACTTTTTTACCGCATTGCCACAAAGGTGATCGACCTGAAGGAACTGAAGGACTTCCAGGTGCTCGGCGACAGGCTGGAACCTCCCAAGCCGGTGCGTGTGGTGCCCGAAATACCGGAGCCGGAGCCCCAGAAGGTCTATAGCAAAAAAGAGTCTGAGCTCATCATCTTTGGTGAGAGCAGTGACCGCATACAATACAACCTGGCCAAATGCTGCAACCCCATTCCAGGCGATGACGTGTTCGGATTTGTAACCACAGGAAAGGGACTGATCATCCACCGCACCAACTGCCCCAACGCCGCCAGGCTGCTGGCTAATTACGGCCACCGCGTGGTAAAGACCAAGTGGGCTAAAAACAAGGAGATCTCATTCCTCACGGGCTTACGCATCATCGGGCTGGATGACGTGGGCGTCATTCACAAGATTACCAACATCATCAGCGGTGAATTGCGGCTGAATATCGCCGGTCTTTCCATCGAATCAAGGGAAGGCGTATTCGAAGGGATCATCAAGATCTTCGTGCACGACAAGGAGCAGCTGCAAAAGCTGGTCGACCGGTTAAAAGCGCTACACGGTATTCATTCTGTAGAGCGGTTCGATACCGAAGATGAAAAGTAGGCTGCAGGGTTTGTCATCAGCTTTCAGTCGCCGGGTATTCAGCGGGCGATCCCGGTCAGCCTTGCACTGGTACCACTGGCGATGAGTTGGTTTTCGCATTGACCGTTCCCCGGCTTGTTTTCCCCACCGTTTCAAAATAAAATTTTCCTTTCTGGTTTTGCAGCGGGGCATCCAGTACATTTGCCCCATCTGAAAAAACAACTATGGTTGACGTATTACTTGGCCTGCAATGGGGTGACGAGGGAAAGGGAAAGATCGTGGATTATTTCGCTCCTTCGTACGACATCATTGCAAGGTTCCAGGGTGGCCCGAACGCGGGGCACACATTGTATATTGAAGATAAGAAGATCGTATTGCACCAGATCCCTTCCGGGATTTTCCACCAGCACACCAGTAACCTGATCGGGAACGGGGTGGTACTTGATCCCGTGACGCTGAAACGCGAGTGCGACGTGGTTGCAAGTTTTGGAATTGACGTAAAAAAGAACCTGTTCATTTCCGAACGCACCAATATCATCCTTCCCACGCACCGCGCGCTGGATAAGGCTTCGGAGATGCAAAAGGGTGAAGGGAAGATCGGTTCCACGCTGAAGGGCATAGGACCGGCTTACATGGATAAGACCGGCCGCAACGCGCTTCGTGCAGGCGACCTGCTGGATAAATCCTTTATTTCAAACTATATCAAACTGCGGTTGAAACACCAGAAACTGCTGGACAATTTCAATTTCCATGAAGATATATCAGCCTGGGAAGAAGAATTCTTTGAAGCCGTGGAGTTTCTGCGTTCGCTGAATATTGTGAACGGTGAATATTTTATCAACAGCAAAATTGCAAAGGGAAAGAAAGTACTGGCGGAAGGTGCGCAGGGCAGCATGCTCGACATCGACTTCGGCACATTCCCGTTTGTCACTTCATCCAATACGATTTCCGCAGGTGTTTGTACCGGCTTAGGTGTTTCGCCTAAAAAGATCAAGGAAGTTATTGGCGTTACCAAGGCATATTGCACCCGCGTGGGCAGCGGCCCCTTCCCCACTGAACTCAATGACGGCACCGGCGAAGAACTACGAAAGCTGGGTAACGAATTTGGCGCCACTACCGGAAGGCCGCGGCGCTGTGGCTGGCTGGACCTCGTAGCCCTGAAATATGCCTGCATGATTAACGGAACCACACAGGTGGTGATGACCAAAGCCGACGTACTCGACGCCTTTGACGAACTCAATGTTTGTACATCTTACCTGGTAAATGGCAATGAGACTGTTGAAGTTCCATACCAGATGAACAAGGTGACGATAGAACCGAAGCTGGAATCATTCGCCGGCTGGAACACAGACACCTCGAAGATCACCGAAAGTGAGCAACTGCCAGCCGTAATGAAAGAATATATTCAATTTATCAATTCATATATACAGGCTCCGGTAACATACGTTTCGAACGGTCCCGGAAGGGAACAGATCGTGAAAATATGATTACAGGCACCTTGTTTGAGGGGCCAAAAATTTTTTTGGACGGAAAGAAAACTCGTTGAAATTTTACGCTGACAATATTGTTCGAATATGGCAAAGTCAAACAGTAACAAATCCGGTGCTGGAAAACTAAACGCAGGGAAAGAGAAGGCCGAGAAACCATCTCCCAAAAGCAAGAAGCAGATGGAAGATGATGAAGAGGAAGATGAAATGGATGAGGATACCGAAATGGATCTGAAACCTTCGTCTAAGAAAGCTGCGAAAGGATCTTCAAAAAAATCCTCCGATGATGATGACGAGGAAGACGATGATGTTGACGACGATGAAGTTGACGATTGGGAAAAAGGGGAAGCAGAAGAAGATTCCTGGGATCCTGACTTTGATGAATTCGACATACCTAAAAGAACAGGCAAGGCCGGCGGCAAGAAAGGCGGAGACGACGAAGACGATTTTAAACTGGATGACGACATGAAAGAGTTCGACCTCTTCAACGACTCAGATTTTGATGACGAAGAAGAAGAAGATTACTAATCTCTGTGAAGCGTTCTGCAGCTACCTTCCGGGTACATGATATAAAGAACTTCAAAATAAAAATGTTGAACTGGTGCACCCGGTTCAACATTTTTATTTTCCTGGACAGCAATGGTTACCGCGACCCGTATTCAAAACATGAATGGATCCTCGGCGCCGGGGCGGTGGCCGCACTGGAACCCTCTGCTCAGCATCTCGACGCACTTGGGCATTTCACCGAAGAAAACGACGACTGGCTATTCGGCCACCTCGGCTACGACCTGAAAAACCAGGCTGAAATACTGAGCTCCCGGCACCCCGACAAGGTAGGTTTCCCGGACCTGTTCTTTTTCCGGCCGGCGATCGTCATCAGGTTTGATGGTCAACGGCTGGAGATATCCTCCGCTTCCGAGCCACCTGCGGCTATCCACGCAGCAATCGAAACCACGACTGCCGCTGCACCCACATCAGGCCCGCCACTCCGTGTGCAACAGCGGATCGGGAAAAACACCTACCTGGATATTATCCGGCGACTACAGGAACATATCCGCCTCGGTGACTGTTACGAGATCAACTTCTGCCAGGAGTTTTTCGCCGAAGAAGCAGTGGTCGATCCATTGTCGCTTTACCTGAGGCTATCTGAAATTTCCCCCAATCCTTTCGCCGGGTTCTACCGGCTGCATGACCGCTACCTGTTATGTGCGAGCCCCGAAAGATTCCTGCAAAAAACCGGCAGCCGCATTATTTCTCAGCCGATGAAGGGAACGATCCGCCGGAACCTGGCAGACGCAGTCGCCGATGAACAGCTGAAAGCGGAGCTGCAGCAAAGTGAAAAAGAAAGAAGCGAGAACGTAATGGTGGTGGACCTGGTACGTAATGACCTGAGCCGTATATGTACCGAAGCATCGGTGGAGGTCTCTGATCTGTTTGGCATTTACACTTTCCCCCAGGTGCACCAGATGGTGTCGACCGTTACGGGGCAGTTGAGACCGGGTGTTGGTTTTGCAGACATCATCCGCGCAACCTTCCCCATGGGTTCTATGACCGGTGCCCCGAAGATCCGGGTGATGGAACTTATTGAACAATACGAACACAGCAGGCGGGGTATCTACTCCGGCGCTATCGGGTATATAGATCCAGGGAACGATTTCGATTTTAACGTGGTTATCCGCAGCATCATGTACAATCGTACAGACAAGTATCTCTCCTACCAGGCCGGCGGCGGTATCACCTTTTACAGCAACCCCGAGCAGGAGTACGAAGAATGCCTGCTGAAGGCTACGGCAATAAAAAAGGTGCTGGAATAACAGCACCTTCTATTTGGCAGGCATAGAAAATATCTTAACCGTTCAGCGTTTCTTCGGTCTGGGCTGAAACTTCGATCTCGTCGCCCTCAAAGATGTATTGCATGCTGATGTATTTCTTCACGTGGTTCCTGGTTTCCAGCGGCAGGCGGTTCTGGATATCCCAGAAAGTTTTTCCACCGGTTTCTTCCAGTATCCTTCCCACTTTATTAGGTCCGCAGTTA
>DASVBM010000326.1:0-3858 GCA_036375835.1 Chitinophagaceae bacterium
CAAGTCCCGCAGGAACTTTCCAGGACAAACAACCCGCATACAATGACTATTAACGCCAATACAAAGATCGCCGCCATCCTGAAGCAGGATGCCCGGGCGCTGGACGCCCTGGTGAGCATCAGCCCGAAATTCGAGAAGCTGCGCAATCCCCTGTTGAGAAAAGTGATGGCGGGCAGAACTACGCTCACCGCGGCATCTAAACTGGGAGGCTGCCAGGTGGAAGATTTCTACACCAGGCTGGAACCGCTCGGCTTCCGGATAGATCGCGACACCAAGCCCGTGGAAGAACCAAAGAAACCGATGCCCGCTTTCATCAATTCACTCAACTCCTCGCAGCTCGTGACGCTTGACGTGCGGCCGGTCATCGCTTCCGGCAGCGACCCGCTCAACCTCATCATGGAAAAAGTAAAATCCATAGACCCGGGACAGGCGTTAAAGATCATCAATACATTCGAGCCCACGCCCCTGATACTGATGCTGGAGAAAAAAGGATTTGAGACCTGGGTGGATACCATCAACGACAACCTGGTTGAAACCTGGTTTTATAAAAAAGGACCCACCGCCGCGGTGAGTACAGAAGCCCCGGTAGCGAACGACTGGCAGCATGTGCTGCAGGGCTTCGGGGGCCGCATCACCGAAGTGGACGTACGCCACCTCGAAATGCCGCAGCCCATGCTCACCATCCTCGCCGCGCTGGACGAGCTGAAGCCGGGTACTGCCTTGTATGTTTACCACAAGCGCATACCGGTGTTTCTCCTGCCCGAGTTAAGGCAGCGGAATTTCGATTACAGGATAAAGGAAATTACAGACGGGGAGGTGCACCTCCTGGTATTCAGCAACAATGGTGATCACAGCAAACAATAACGAAATTCAGAACACAACGCATAGGGTGGTCATCCCTTTCTATGTGTATGCCGCGGTTTCATTCCTCGCGGCAACGGCATTGCTATTCTTTTCCGGAGATGCCTTCACGCAGCATTATTTTCACCCGCGTATACTGGCTATCACCCATACCATGGCGCTTGGATGGGGCACTATGATCATACTCGGCGCAAGCTACCAGCTGGTGCCGGTGCTAATAGAGGCCCGGCTGTATAGCAACACGCTCGCCTATGCCTCATTTATCCTGGCAGGAACGGGTATTCCCCTGCTGGTGTATTCTTTCTTTTCATTCCGCTTCGGCATCCTCGCCCAGGCGGGCGCAGTACTCATCAACGCGGCTTTAGCCTGTTACCTGCTGGATGTCGCGCTGAGCATTTCGAAGAGCAAAAAAAGAAACGTGCACGCCAGCTTCGTCTTAACCGCTGCTGCCTGGCTGCTGGTCACCACCCTTACAGGGCTGTTGCTGGTATTCAATTTTACGATGGACTTCCTTCCTAAGGATTCGCTGCACTACCTTTCACTGCACGCGCATATCGGCATCGCCGGCTGGTTCTTGTTGCTGGTGATCGGTGTGGGTTCGCGGCTGATACCCATGTTCCTGATCTCGAAGTACGATAACCCGGCTGCACTCCGGCGGATCTATTACCTGGTGAATGGCGCCATACTGCTTTTCATCCTGTTGTTTTTCGCTGGCACCGCCCCGGTATTATACATGTTGCCACTGGCCCTGGTATTGCTGGCACTGCTGCTGTTTGCGCTCTATTGCAGGAAGGCCTGGCAACAGCGCATCCGTAAACAGGTGGACGAACAGGTGCGCATCTCGCTGCTCTCGGTAGTGATGATGGTCTTGCCCGTTGTGCTGTTACTGGCGGTGATCGTGCTGCTGCTTTTTTCATTCAATAATATTGAACTGGTGCTGGCCTATGGCTTTTCCATTTTCTTTGGCTGGCTCACTGCCATCATACTGGGAATGACCTTCAAGACGCTCCCGTTTATCGTATGGAACAAGGTTTATCACAACAAGGCCGGGCTTGGAAAGACGCCCAACCCCAAAGACCTGTTCCATGAAGGCGTGTTCAACAAAATGGCGCTGTGTTACCTGGCGGGGTTCTGTTTGTTTATCGCCGGTGTTTTACTCGGCAGTACGACCGGTCTGCAGGTGGCCAGCGGATTATTGTTCATTACCGCGGTGTTATATAATTTCAATATTCTGAAGATGCTGCGGCATAAAGCTGAAATCAAATGAGTGAGGTGATAACGAACAGCCCGGAGCAATGCGACCACGCTTTAGCGGCGCTTCACCACGTGATCGACCCGGAGATCGGGCTGAACATCGTGGACCTTGGTTTAGTGTACCAGGTGGATTTCGATGAAAAGAACAGGGTCGTTTTCGTCACCATGACGCTGACGACACAGTTCTGTCCCATGGGAGACAGTATTCGCAGCAACGCCGGCATGGCGGTGCAGCAGGCCTTCCCGCTGCACACGATAGATATCAACCTGGTGTTTGATCCGCCCTGGAGCCAGGAACGAATTTCAGAACAGGGCCGTCAATTTTTAAACTGGTAATTCATGTTAAGCTATACCTGCAAGACGGCGGTGAAGGCGGTGATCTTCCTGGCCACGAAAGACGAAAAAGGCGAGAAGACCGGCATAAAGGAGATAGCCGAGCACATCGATGCCAGCGAGCACTCCCTCGGCAAAGTGCTGCAGACCCTCGTGCGGCAGGACGTGATCATGAGCATGAAAGGTCCTTCCGGTGGCTTTTTTATGTCGAAGCGGCAAAGAGAGCAGCCCCTGATCAACATCGTATTCGCGATAGACGGGAAGAACACGTTTAAAGGCTGCGGGCTGGGACTGAGCCGTTGTTCCGCCACCCACCCCTGCCCGATACACAACGAGTACAAGGAGGCGCGTGAAATTGTAGAACGCATATTCAAGACAAAGACGGTAGCCGATCTCTGCAAGCCGGTGAACAGCGGGCTGGCGTACCTGTTTGGATAGTTTGATCCGGCATTCCGGCAAGTAGTCCCGGCATCAGGGTTCATTTAAAAACATTCAATATGAAAAATAATTACGGCACGGTATCGCAGACCATCGCCGCCCTGCGCGAAGAAGGGTATACGATAGACTTCAACGTAACCGGCGAATGCCTCTCCTGTCATAAGACCAACACGGTGTTATCGCCGGAGGAATTCACGATCGACGCGATCTACCGGTTCGAAGGCGAGTCCAACCCCGATGACGAGGCCATCGTATACGCCATCTCGTCTCCGAAATACAATGTGAAGGGTACGCTGGTGAATGCCTACGGTCCTTATGCCGATGGCGGTTCCGATGCACTGGTGCAGAAGCTGCAGCAGAAAATCCCGGAACAAAAAGACAACGGCCCGCGGCCGCTGAGGCGAAGCAAGCACATCCTGCTGTTGTCGAAGGATCATCACTTCACCTTATTGTTTTCCTGGAAGATCCGGCAGGGACTGAAGCTGGGTATCGATCCCGCGCGCATCAAGACATATGTGCGGCATTTCTGGGAAAACGATATGCAGGAGCATTTCAGGGAAGAAGAAGAGATCCTGTTTAAAGCGGTGGAGGATAAGCGCATTGTAGACAAGGCGCTGTCCGATCACCGCCATATCGAAAAGGAGATAGCCGGCTTGATGGCCTCCCCTACCGGCGAGGCAGCATCGCGGCAGCTGGCCGCGCTGGCCGATACCGTAGACAGGCATGTACGTTACGAGGAACGCGAGCTGTTTCCCGAGCTTGAGCGGGTACTCACACCCGGGCAACTCGAAGAAATAGGCGCGGCTTTAAATGAATGCAGCGTATTCAGGGATGAATATGAGGACGAGTTCTGGGCACCGGTGATCAGGCGGTAGGCGGGAGTGAGGAGGCGTTAGGCGTTAGGCATTAGGCGGGCGCTGTTGATGGGTGAAGGATTGGAGCTGTAAAAGTCAGCACAGTCAGCGAAAGTCA